>CAXSFF010000569.1:0-3455 GCA_964236035.1 uncultured Acetobacteraceae bacterium | reverse complement strand
AAACCACTCACGCGCCGGCGGCGGCATCAGTGGGCGGCCGTTCGGGACACGCCGTCCGCTCGCCGCGGCCGGATGATCTCGGCCAGGCCGGGGTTGGCGCGGAGCAATTGCCGAACGCGGAGAAAGGCTCCCGGCCAGGAAACCAGGCCCTGTTCCCACGCTTCGAGAAACACCGCTTCGTCCATGGTCGGGCGACCATGGCCATCGGCGAGCGGATCTGCGGCCCGCTGATCAGGGCTGATGCGAGCGGCTATGGCCGTTCGGTCCCAGTGGGTCACGGTCAACTGGCGGCGCTGAATGATGATGGATTGATCATGCATGTTAAGCTTAGGCTTGCCGCACCAGCCGGTGAAGGTTCGGAAACTACTCAGAGCCAGCCGAGTCAGCCCAAGCGGTGTCCGCCCTTTCTCGTTCGCGTGGGTTGCCGCAACAGGGCGCCTTCTGCTGGAAATAACGACGGCCTAGTGTCCGCACAACGAAACCGAAGGGGATGCCATGGCGCAAGCGACCCATCTGCAGGAGCCCAGCCGCGAGACCGAGGTGTTCGGCCATTTCGATGTCGTCGTGCTCGGCGGCGGCCCGGCGGGCATCGCCGCCGCCGCCATCGCCGCCCGCGCCGGCGCGTCCACCTTGCTGGTGGAGCGGTATGGCTTCCTCGGCGGCATGGGCACGGCGGCCGGGGTGACCAACTTCTGCGGCCTGCACGCCAACCGCTTCGGGCGGATCGGCCGCGTGGTGCACGGCGTCGCCGACGACCTGCTCGGCCGCATCGACGCGCTTGGCGGGCTGAAGCCGCCGCACACCGTGTTCGGCAAGATCGACGCCCAGGCTTACGACACCGCCGCCTACAAGATCGCCGCCGACGCCCTGCTGCTGGAGTCCGGCGCGCAGATCCTGTTCCACGCCCTCGGCGCCGGCGTGGTGATGGGCACGGAGCGGGAGATATCCGCGCTGCTGATCGAGACCAAATCCGGCCGCCGCGCCGTGTTCGGCCGCGTGTTCGTCGACGGCTCCGGCGACGGCGACCTGTCGGCCTGGGCCGGGGCGCAGACGGAGACGGGCGGCCCGGCCGGGTCGATCATGTACCCGTCCACCATGTTCCGCATCAACGACGTGGCGCGCGAGGCCGCCCGCGACCGCGCCTGGACGGGCTTCCCCGCGCTGATGGCGGCGGCGGAACAGCGCAGCGGGCAGCGCTTCCCGCGCAAGACCCCGATCATCCGCCCGCAGAACCACGAGATCGAGTGGCGGGTGAACCTGACCCAGGTGGCCAACGCCGACGGCTCCGCGGTCAACGGCGCCGACGCCGGCCAGCTCAGCTACGGCGAGGTCGAGGGCCGCCGCCAGATCGGCGCGGCGTTCGCCCTGCTGAAGCAGGCGATCCCCGCCTTCGCCAACGCCTACATCGTCGACATCCCGCCGCAGATCGGCATCCGCGAGACCCGGCGCGTCATCGGCGACTACGTGCTGACCGAGGACGACGTATTGACCTGCGCCAGCTTCGACGACGCCATCGGCGTCAACGGCTGGCCGGTCGAGGACCACGTGGCCGGCGACGTGGTCTTCCGCTGGCCGGACATCCCGGGCAGCCGCGGCTTCAACCAGTTGCCGTACCGCATGCTGCTGCCGCTCGGGCTCGACAACCTGTTCGTGGTGGGGCGCTGCGCCTCCATGACCCATGGCGGGCAGTCCGCCGCCCGCGTCTCCGGCGCCTGCTTCGTCATGGGCGAGGCCGCCGGGACCGCCGCCGCCATGGTCGCAGCCGGCAACGGCACCACCCGGCAGGTCGACGTGGCCGCCCTGCAGCGCCGCCTGGAGGCGCAGGGCGTGTACCTGGGCACAGACATGTAGCGCCTGCCGTGCCACATAACCGCCGAGGGAACGGGGAACTCCACGATGGCCACCAGCAACCTGGCGCGGATCGACGCGCCCGCGGCGACTGCCGGCGCGTCCGCCCGCCGCTGGGTGATCCTGTTCGTCGCCTGGCTCAGCTTCCTGCTCAGCTTCATCGACCGGCTGACCTGGGCCAGCGTCTCCGTCTCCGTCGGCGGCTCGCTCGGCCTGCCGGTGGGGGGGCTCGGCATCTTCGTGACGGCGTTCTACATCGGCTACGTCATCTGCAACGCGCTCGGCGGCATCGCCAGCGACCGCATCGGCGGGCGGCTCACCCTAACGCTATCGGTGGCGTCGCTCGGCCTGTTCACCTTCCTGTTCAGCTTCACCGCGGGCGTCGCTTACGGCCTGGCGCTGCAGGCGCTGATGGGCCTAGCGGCGGGGGCGGACTACGCGTCGTGCATCAAGCTCATCGTCGCCTGGTTCGATCGCACCAGCCGTGGCCGGGCCATGGGCATCCTGCTGATCGCCTCCTCGCTCGGCGTCACCGCGACCAACGCCATCGTGCCAACGCTGGCCGCTTCGTTCGGCTGGCAGGGCGTCTACCGCGTGCTGGGCCTGGTCACGCTCCTGGTCGGCGCCGGCGCCTGGCTCGTGCTGCGCGACCGGCCGCCGGGCGCACCGCTCGCCGCCGTCATCCAGCCGAAGTTCGACCTGCGCCCGCTGCTGCGCAACCGCAACCTGGTGCTGCTGGGGATGACGGGGTTCGCGGCGCTGTGGGGCACCTGGGGGTTCGCGTTCTGGGCCAACGCGCTGATGATCAAGGGGCACGGCTTCACCGCCGTCGAGGCCGGGTTCATCGTGTCGCTGTTCGGCATCGCCGCCATCGCCGGCAAGCCGCTGATCGGACTGCTGTCCGACTGGCTCGGCGGGCGGCGCAAATGGCTGACGTTCGGCACCTTCGTGCTGTTCGCCGTCATGCTGATGGTGTTCGGCTCGCTGACCGACAAGGCCACGTTCATGATCGCAGCGCCGTTCGTGGGCCTGGGCGCGTTCGTCTACAGCCCGCTGATGGCGGCGATGGTGGCGGAAAGCTCGGGCGTGCTGCTGGCCGGCTCGGCGGCGGGGATACTGAATAGCGTCTGGCAACTGGGCAGCGTCATCGTGCCGGTGGCCGTTGGAGTCGTGTTCCAGTCTACCGAGTCGTTTGCGGCGGCGTTTGCGACGTTGGCGGCAGGGCCAGCGCTGGCAGCGGTGTGCCTTCTGTTCGTACGGGAAGGTGCGAGCGTCGAGGCAGTCTCATAGAAAGCATGGGCGCTGCCCAAACCCGCCAGAGGACAGTCGTCCTCTGGACACCTTCATGAAAGGGTTCCAAGGGCCAACGGCCTTTGGCGGGTCCCCGCTTGGAGGATGGGGCAGAGCCCTGGCCTTAACCTTCCTTGTCTGGCGTCTGCGCCACCGCCACGAACGCCATGTGCCCGTCGCGCATGATCCGCAGCGCCGCCGTGTGCCCGTCCGCGGTGGCGGTGCGGATCGCCTTCACCGCGTCCTCCGGCGAGGCCACGCTGGCGCCGCCGACGCCGACCACCACGTCGCCCGGCTGCAACCCGGCCTGTTCCGCC
>CAXSFF010000568.1:0-3457 GCA_964236035.1 uncultured Acetobacteraceae bacterium | reverse complement strand
GTCATGCGGGTCACCGTATCCGCCGCCACCCGCCATCTCGACCATGAAGCAGTCGCCCGCATGGAGCTGCAAGGTCTGCAATGCGTGCAATGCCTTCTCCTTGGGCCCGCCCGGGTCCAGGGTGACGCGCATCGGGCGCGGGCCGTTGCCGCCGAACACGCCCCAGCCGGCGAATTCGAACTGGTGGCCGAGGCGAACCGTCACCGTCGCGTCGCCGAGCAACTCATACACCTTGCGGTTGCCCAGCCCGCCGCGGAAGCGGCCGGCGCCGGCCGAATCCGTGATCCACTCGAAGCGCTTGAGGCGCACCGGGAATTCGGTCTCGATGACTTCGATCGGCGTAGCCGGCGTCTTGTTGAGGAAGCCGACCGTGCCAGACGAGCCGTCATGCGTCGCCGTGCCGCCCTGCGCCGTGGTCGACAAGTCGTATTGGACGGCCTTGCGCCCGCTGCGCCCTTTGTCGTAGCCGATGGCGATGGCGCCCAGGCCGAGCCCCGTCGAGGCGACGGCCCGCGCAGGATCGAAGTTCGCCAGCGCACGGCCGACGGTGCTGTAGAGCACGTTGGCGAGGCCATAGTAGCTGTTGACCGGCGCAGGCCAGGCCGGATTGGTGATCTTGCCCTCGGGATTGATGAACTTGATCGCGCGCAGCACGCCATCGTTGACGGGGATGGTCGGATCGGTCGTCACCAGCAACGCCAGCACGGCGGCGACGTGGGATGATTGTGGCCTGAGGTTGGTCGGCCCCTTCACCTGCTTGTTGGTGCCGCTGTAGTCGAAGGTGATTCCGTCGCCCGCCTTGATGACCTTGACGTGAAGGCGCAGCTTGGTGTCGAGGTCCACGCCGTCGTTGTCGACGAAGGTCTCGGCCTCGAAAGCACCGTCCGGCCACGCTCGCAGATGCTCGCGCAGGCGCCGCTCCGAGCGGCCGAGCAGTTCGGAAAACGCCTGCTTGATGACCTCCCGGCCGTATTCCTCGCACAGCTTGCGCATGTGCTGAACGCCGACCAGGGTGCAGCCGACCTGGGCGCGAAGGTCGCCGGCGATGATCTCGGGAATGCGGCAGTTGCGCTGGATGATCGCATCGACTTCGGCAACCACGCCGTCCTTGGTCCAGTACTTCACCCCCGGCAGCATCAGGCCTTCGTGGAATATCTCGCGCGCCGCGGCGCCCGAGGAGCCGGGCACGAGGCCGCCCATGTCGGGCTTGTGCGCCGTGCTGCAGCAGAACCCGATGATCTCGCCCTCGATGAAGATCGGGGTGATGATCAGCACGTCCGGGATGTGGAGCGTGCCGCCGCCGTAGGGATCGTTGGAGATGAAGCAGTCGCCGTCGTTCATCGCCTCCAGCGGGTAGCTCTTCAACAAGCTCTGGATCGTCATCTTGTAGGGCAGCAGGCTGATCGGCGCGCCCGTGGTCTCCACGGAGTTGCCTTCGACGTCGGTGATCGAGGCTGATCCGTCGTGGGATTCGCGCAGGATGGTGGAGTAGCCGCTGTGGAACAGCAGGTGCTCCATCGTCGAGCCGATCTCCCGCAGCCGCGTGCCGATGATCTCAAGGGTGATGGCGTCAGGTGCCATGAGGTGGTTCTCCGTCTCTATTGAGCGCTGGCCGGGGCGGCAGCGGCGCCGGTCTCGATGATGATGTTGCCGAACGTCTCGATGGTGGCGGTCATTCCGGGCAGGATGACCGTGGTCGAGTCGAGCTGCTCGACGATCGCCGGCCCGGGGATGAAGGCGCCAGCCTTGAGCTGGCCACGATCGTACACCGCCGCATCGACGTAGCCGTCGGCGGCGTCGAACAGCACGCGCCGGTGCGTGGCCGGCGTCGGCGGGGTGTCGTCGAATTCCAGTTCCGGCAGGTTGAGCTTGGGCACGGTGACAGTCGAGGTCAGCCGCACGTTGACGATCTCAGGCGTCTCGCCGGGTGCCGAGGTGCCGTACACGTCCTGGTGGCGCGCGTCGAACGCTCGACGGATCGCCGGCTTGTCGGACTCCTGCAGCGCGCCCGAGGGACAGGCGACAGTGAGTTCATAGCCTTGGAACGGATAGCGCAGGTCGAGCTGGCGCTCGCACTGCACCTGGTCGGCGCTGAAGCCTTCGTGCTCGGCGTCGCGGGCGGCGCGCTCCTCCATCGTGGCGAAGATCTCGTTGAGGTCGTCGCATGAGACGGTGCTCAACGGCGCAAGCCGGCTGCGCAGGTAGTTGTGCTTCACGTCCGTCTGCAGCAGCCCCATGGCGCAGCTGATCCCTGGGTACGGCGGCACGATCACGCGCGGTATGCCCACGGCCTTGGCCACCCGCGCCCCCAGCACGGGGCCGCCGCCGCCGAACGCCACCAGGGCGAAGCGCCGCGGATCGAGGCCGCGCTCCACGAAGGAGAGGCGCACCCCCACTTCCATGTTGACGCTGACGACGCGCACGATGCCGAGCGCCGCCTCCTCCACGCTGAGCCCCAGCGGCTCGGCGACGCGGCGCTTGATGACGTCACGCGCCAGGTCGGGGTCGATCTTGAAGCGGCCGCCGATGAAGTTGTACGGGTTGAGGTAGCCGAGCAGGATGTTGGCGTCGGTGACCGTCGCCTCCTGGCCGCCAAGGCCGTAGCAGGCCGGTCCCGGCAAGGCCCCTGCCGACTGCGGCCCGCCCTTGAGCAGGCCGTCCGGGCCGATCCAGGCGATGGTGCCGCCGCCCGCGCCCAGCGCCCTGATCTGGATCATCGGGGTGCCGATGTCCTGGTCGTGGATCTGGCCGTGCCGGGTCTCCTGGTAGTCGTTGTCGGGCAGCACGCTGATGTCGGTGCTGGTGCCGCCGATGTCGAAGGTGACCACGTCCTTCTCGCCGAGCAGCTTGCCCAGGCTGGCGGCGAACACCACTCCCGCCGCGGGCCCCGACAGCAGCGTCTGGTTCGGGTATTCGGCGGCGATCTCGATCTGCATCAGCCCGCCGTTGGACTGCATGATGAAGATTTTGCGGGTGCCGAGCCCGGTTTCGACCAGCCGGTTCGACACGTTCTTGAGGTAGGTGCTCACCACCGGGCCGGCGTAGGCGTCGAGCACGGTGGTGGAGAGGCGAACATATTCGCGGATCGTCGGCAGCACCACGCTCGACAGCGACACGCGACAATCCGGGTGCACTTCCTTGATCAGCTCGGCGGTGCGGGTCTCGTGCGCGTCGTTCATAAACGCGAACAGGTAACAGACCGCGACCGAGTTCACTCCGATCTCGCGACATCGGCGCGCGGCGGCGCGCACGGCTTCTTCGTCGAGCGGCTCAAGTTCGCCGCCGTCGTGGAGCACGCGCTCGCCGATCTCGAACGTGCGGTTCTGGGGCACGAGCCCGCGCGGCTTGCTGTATTGCGGGTCGATCATGTCCGAACCCAGCGGCGACGAACCGCCGCGCATGTCGTACACCGCGCCGAAGCCCGCCGTGATGAACAAGGCGGCCTTGGCCCCCTTGC
>CAXSFF010000567.1:0-3459 GCA_964236035.1 uncultured Acetobacteraceae bacterium | reverse complement strand
GCGGCAGCCCGGTCTGTCGGCCTGCAGGTGACCGGAACTCTCGGCATTCTGCTGCGCGCGGCTGAGCTGGGACTTGTCGACCTGGGCGAGGCTGTGTCGCGGCTCAGGGCCACGAACTTCCGCTGCCGACCGGCTCTGCTGGAGGAGCTGGTGGCCCGGCATCGCAGGGACACGGACGTGCCGTGACACGCCTGGGCTGGAGCGGCAGCGTCGGCATGCAGGGATATGAGGGTGGACACCCCGATGGCTCTCGGCGTCGATCTCCTTGGGCTCTGTGAAGACGGGACGGTCGTCTGGCGCTGGATGTGTCGGTTCTGGAGCGGGCACGAAGTCATCGACCTGGTCGGACCACCTTCATCGGAGCCGCCGCCCTCGTGGAAGGGGCCGATCACGCCGAAGCAGATCCAGGTGCTACGCGTCAGGTCGGGCGGCCGGGGGAAGGAGGCCGAGTTCAGGGCCACCCAGCTTGCCTTCGGCTGCGAGGCCGATCCGGAGCTCGACGTGTTGCTGGCTCTTCGCGTGCACCAGGTGGTGGTTCGCGTCAAGGAGTGGGGATACGGGTAGCCGATGCCGCCTGGGACATTCTATTACCTGAAGTGCGGGCCAGCTTCCCCAAGGGGCGCGCGCTTGACCGGTCAGGACCGACTACATCTGTCCGTGCGTGACAATCTGTGGCTCACCTTTTGGCACTGGCGCACCCGGAACAGCGCCGGTCGTTGACACGGTAAGGCGCCACTGCCCACCCTTGCCGTGGCAGGCGGTGCCCGGGCGCGCTCCGCCGCGCCCGGGAGCGAGACAGCATGACCACCCCAGTCAGCCGGCGCACGCTCCTGCTGACTGCCGGAGCCGGTGTCGCCCTAACCGGGACGCAGGCGCGGGCTGGCGACCCTGCGGTGGTGGAGACCACCGGCGGCCGTGTGCGGGGCTCGACAGACGGCCAGGTCAGCAGCTTCCGGGGCATGCCATACGCGGCGTCCACGGCGGGGCAAAACCGCTTTCTCCCGCCGGCCCCTGCCGCGCCCTGGCCCGGCGTGCGCGACGCTACGGCGTTCGGGTGCTCGGCGCCGCAACTGCCGGCCTCCACCGACCCGCTGAGCGCGTGGTACAATGCGCTCGAGCCGATGTCGGAGGATTGCCTGTTCCTCAACGTTTGGACGCCTGGCACGACCGGCCGGCGCCCGGTGATGGTATGGCTGCACGGCGGCGCCTGGATCAGCTGCGCCGGCACCGCCCCAGGGTTCGACGGCAGCGTGCTGGCGCGCGACGGCGACGTGGTCGTGGTCACCCTCAACCACCGGCTTAACCTGCTCGGCTACATCCGGCTGGACGACCCGGACGAGCGGTTCGCACAGTCCGGCAATGCCGGGGTGCTGGACATGGTGGCGGCGCTGCGCTGGGTCCGCGACAACGCCGCCGCGTTCGGCGGCGACCCGGGCAACGTCACCATCTTCGGGCAGTCCGGCGGCGGGGCAAAGGTCAGCGCGCTGCTCGCCTGCCCTGCGGCCCGCGGCCTGTTCCATAAGGCGATCGCCCAGAGCTGCTCGGGCAGCCTGCGCCTTGCACCGTGCGAGGAGGCCGCCGCCCTGGCGCACGACCTGGCACGGCGGCTCGGGATCGGGCGCCCCGATGCGGCGGCCCTGCAGGCCGTGCCCGCAGACAGGCTGGTCGCGCTGACGCAGGGGATGCCGCCGGTGTTCCGTCCCGTGCTCGACGGCGTGACCTTCCCTGCCAACCCGTTCGATCCCGCGGCCCCTGCCGGCGCCGGCGGCATCCCCACCCTGTTCGGCAATGCCGCGACCGAGTGCACCCTGTACATGGCGCAGAACATGGCGAACTTCTCGCTCGACGCCATGGAGGTGGAGCGCCGGCTCGCCCGGTTCCTGCGGATCGACGCGGCCGCCACGGCGCGCATCGTCGACGCCTACCAGACCGCACTGCCGGGGGGCACGCCGAGCCAGGTCATGGCGGTGGTTACCACCGACTACACCTACCGCCGCAACACCATGGCGGAGGCGCTGCTGCAGTCGGCCGCGGCCTCGGCGCCTGTGCACGCCTACGTCTTCGACTGGCGCACCCCGGTGCGGGGCGAGATCCTCGGGTCGCCGCACACGTCGGAGGTACCGTTCGTGTTCGGCACCGCGCCGGCCGCCGCGGCGCTGGTGGGGACCGGGCCCGACATCGAGCCGCTGACGCGGATGATGGTCGCCACCTGGTCAGCCTTTGCGCGCACCGGCAGCCCGGCCAACCCGACCCTGCCCGATTGGCCCCACTACGAGGCGGCAGGACGGAGCGCCATGCTGCTGTCGCGCGAGAGCACGGTGGCCGCCGATCCCGGCTGCGAGCGACGCGAGGCGCTCGCCGGCCTGCCGCCCTACGAATACAGCATGCCGGTGAACTACCCACGGGCATGAAGGTCCAGTCTGGAGCAGCGGCCCGGGGCCCGGCCGGTTGTGAACACCCCTTGCAACCTGCCGCCTTGAGCGCGTTGGGTGTGGAGCACAGACCCCGGACCCTCGGAAACTCGATCAGCCTTCAGCATTCCCGATGGTGAGGTTCCCGATACAGTTTTCGGTCAGTTTCGTAGGCTCGATAATTCCCGAAGAGCGGCGTGCCAGGAACTGTCGAAAAACGATCCGAATCACATTGCTTCCGAACACCTTGCCCAATGTCTATGCACCATACTTGCGGGAACGAAGCGCGAAAGCTTCCATTCCGCCCTCCATTATGCGGGTGATCTCGTCCCGGACGGCTGGGGTCTCGATGGCACCGTCCACCTCGGTCCTAATCCTGGCGGCTGCAGGCCCGGCCCGGTCCTCCGGCACCGTGGCCCGCATCACCACCACCTTATCGGCATCGCCGTTCACGACAAGATTTGGGTTGTGGGTGGAGAAGATTAGCTGACGGGAGATCTTAGAGCGGCGTATCAGGCGGACAATCTCCATCATAATCCGGTTGTCGAGATCGTCTTCGGGCTGGTCGATGATCAGCGTGCCGACTGCCTGCCGCAGCAACAGCCGCAGCAGCGCGGACGCTTGCTGCCCCGGCGACGCCTGCTCGAAGCGGATGCGCTGGCCGTCGCTCATGTAGGTCAAGACGATTCCGTCCCTTGGCGTCGAGGAAAGGGCGGCGCCGACCGTCTTGTCAGAGAGGTTCTCGTAAGCCTTGGCGACTTGGTTTGGCGTCATGCGGACGTCGCCGTTAAAGAACGCCTCCCGTATGGCCGCCACGACGGCGGCTGGCGGCTCCGCCGGACTGCCCGCCATGATCTTGGCTTTGTAGACCCCGATCAAGGCGTTGCAAATCGACTTCCAGTCCCGTTCCGCGTCTTCCACGAACGCTGCCTCGACCCATTCCGTGCATCGGTCCACGGCATCGCGGACGCCGGTCTTCTCGAGCAAGGCGGAAAGGGCAGAAACGCACTCGGCAGGCTTGCGGTCTCGTGACGCCCGGGCTTTCAGC
>CAXSFF010000566.1:0-3461 GCA_964236035.1 uncultured Acetobacteraceae bacterium | reverse complement strand
GGCGATGACCTTCAAGACGGACGGCCAGGCCTATGAGGCGCTCGCTCCCGTGTCGCTGACCGTGGGGCGAGGCCGCTTCGTCAGCCTGATCGGGCCGTCGGGCTGTGGCAAGAGCACCATCTTCAACATCGTCGCCGGGCTGCTGGCGCCCTCCGGCGGCACGGTGCGGGTGGATGGCATCGATGTCACCGGGTTCGCCGGCGGCGTCGGCTACATGCTGCAAAAGGACCTGCTGCTGCCGTGGCGCACCGTGCTCGACAACGTGGCGCTCGGCATGGAAATCCGCGGCATGCCGCTCGCCGCCGCCCGCCGCAAGGCGCAGCCCTACCTGGACCGCTACGGCCTCGGCGGCTTCGAGCAGCGCTATCCCAGCGCGCTGTCCGGCGGCATGCGGCAGCGCGCGGCGTTGCTGCGCACCCTGCTGATCGACACCGACATCATCCTGCTGGACGAGCCGTTCGGCGCGCTCGACGCGCAGACCAAGCAGCGCATGCAGGAATGGCTGCTGACGCTGTGGGCGGATTTCGGCAAGACCATCGTGTTCGTCACCCACGACGTCGAGGAGGCGGTGTTCCTGTCCGACGAGATCTGCGTCATGGCGGCGCGCCCGGGCCGCATCGTGGAGCGCCTGTCCGTGGCGCTGCAACGGCCGCGGCCGCGCGCCGTGGTGGCGAGCCCGGCGTTCGTGGCGCTGAAGCAGCATTGCCTGGCGCTGCTGTCCGACGACAACGCCCTCGCCGCCTGAGTCCGCATTTGTCCGACAAAACCGCCACGCTGTTCGCCCTCCCGGAACGCCAGGCAGCGCGCCCGGCGCACCGTTTGCGGCGGCTGCCGGTGCAGGCGGCCTGGCCGGCGTGGCGCATCCTGGGCGTGCAGCTGCTGATCCTCGCCGTTCTGATCGGCGGCTGGGAGATCGGCGCCCGCACGGGATGGATCAGCGCGTTCTTCTGGTCGCAGCCCAGCGCCATCGCCGCCACCCTGGTCACCTTCTTCGCCGGCGGCACCGCGTTCATCGACATCAGCTCCACGTTCGAGGCGACCTTGCTCGGCTTCGTGCTGGGCACCGCCGTCGGCTCCTGCCTGGGGCTGTCGTTCTGGTGGTCGCGCAACTACGCCGCCGTGCTGCAACCGTACATCATCTGCTTCGAGAGCATCCCCAAGCTCGCCCTGGCGCCGCTGGTGATCCTGGTGTTCGGCATGGGCCTGGCCTCGAAGGTGGCAATTGCCACGGCGCTCACCCTGGTGGTGTCGACGCTCACCGCCTACGCCGGGGTGAAGGCCGTGGACGGCGACGGCGAGCGGCTGTTCTACTCGCTGGGCGCCAGCCGGCTGCAGGTGTTCCGCAAGTTCGTGGTGCCGTCCTGCCTGCCGTGGATCATCTCCATCCTGCGGGTCAACATCGGCCTGGCGCTGACGGGCGCCGTGGTGGGCGAGTTCATCGCCAGCGAGCATGGCCTCGGGCGCACCATCTTCTACGCCGGGCAGACCTACGACATCGCGCTGGTGTGGGTGGCGGTGCTGGTGCTGGCGGGGCTGTCGGTCGCCATGTACCTCGCCGTCTCCGCGTTGGAGCGGTGGCTGCGCAAAGGCGTCATGCACTGAACGGGAGACCACGCATGCTGGGACGCAGACCGTTATTGGCAGGATTGGCCGGCGCCTCGCTCGCCGCCCGGGCGCGGGCGCAGGCGAAGAAGCCCGTCATCGTCGCCGAGCCGCTGCACAGCGTCGGCTACCTGCCGCTGTACGTCGCCATCGCCAAAGGCTTCTTCGCCGCCGACGGCATCGACGTGCACGTGCTCACCGTGGAGAGCGGGTCGGGCCACACCAACGCCGTGCTGTCGGGACAGGCGTTCGCCTTCATCGGCGGCCCCGAGCATGACGCCTTCGCCAAGCTGCGCGGCGCGGAACTGCGCTCGGTCGTCAACATCGTCGACCGCGGCAACGTCTACTTCACCGCTGCCAAAGGCGTCGTGGCGAACGGCGACGACATGGCGGGCACGCTGCGAGGCAAGACGGTCGTCACGGGGCCGTACGGCGGCACGCCGAACTCGATCACCCGGTTCGCCATCCAGCAGGCCGGCCTCGCCCTCGCCACGGACGTGAAGGTGTCGGAGACGACCTCGGCCGGCACGCTGGCCGCCGTCAGCGCCGGGCAGGCGCAGATCGCCGTCGTCACCGAGCCGCAGCTCACCCAGGGCATCCGCCAGGGGCTGTGGGGCGAGCCGTTCTACAACGTGCCGCAACGGCTTGGCCCATACGCCTACTCCACCATCAACGTGCGCCAGGACTCGATCGAGAAGGACCCGGCGACCGTCGAGATCTTCGTGCGCAACCTGCTGCGCGGCCTAAAGGAGACACACGACCAGCCCGACGAGGCGGCGGCGATCGCCCGCAAGGAGTTCCCGACCATGCCGCCCGACGACATGAAGGCGACGTTGGACCGCTCGTTCGCCGACAGCCTGTGGAGCACCACGGGGCTGGTGACGGAAGCGGGCTGGACCACAGCCAAAGGCGTCGTGATGGCGGCCGGGCTGCTCAAGCAGGACGTGCCCTACGACGCGATCATCGACATGAGCTTCGTCAAGCGTGCGGCAACCGGTTAGGGGAGAACGAGAATGGTCGAGCGCATATGGGACAAGTTCCTGACCGAGCGGGACAAGGCCGTGTTCGCGCAAGCGGGCTACGGCGCGCGGGGCGGCTTCGGCGAGCGGCCGGCCCTGGTTGTGATCGATGTCAGCTGGGCGTTCTGCGGTGACAAATCCGAGCCGATCCTGGAGTCGATCAAGCGCTGGCGCAACAGCTGCGGCGAGGACGCCTGGGTCGCGATCGAACACATCGCCAAGCTGGTGCACAAGGCGCGCGACCGCGGCCTGCCGGTGATCTACACGACGGGGTTCCGCCGCGACGACAACTGGGACAGCGGCAGTTGGGGCTGGAAGAACAACCGCAACGCCGAGGACCGCGGCCCGGTCGCCAACGACGGGCGCGACGGCAACGGCATCGTCGACGCGATCGCGCCGGGGCCAAAAGATTTGTTGGTCTACAAGCAGAAGCCGTCGGGGTTCTTCGGCACCAACCTGGCCTCGTACCTGACGCTGCTCGGCTGCGACAGCATCGTCGTCGTCGGCACCACCACGTCGGGCTGCGTGCGCGGCACCGTGGTCGACGCGTTCAGCCTCAACTACCGGGTGACGGTGGCGGAGGAAGGCTGCTTCGACCGCTCCGAGGCCAGCCATGCGATCAACCTGTGCGACATGAACGCGAAATACGCCGACGTGATCGCCACGGACGAGGTGCTGGCGTATTTCGACGGGCTGGCGGACGGCTTATTCAAGCTGCCGGCCGGCTCGGCGGCGCGGGCGCCTGGCCTCACGCCCCGGATGGCCGCCGAATGATACCCGTTATTGCGAGCCGCCGCTTGGCGGTGCGGCAATCCAGGGCCGCGCGGCAGGTTTGCGTCG
>CAXSFF010000565.1:0-3474 GCA_964236035.1 uncultured Acetobacteraceae bacterium | reverse complement strand
CTCGGCCTATTGGGGCGACCAGAAGATCTGGTCGAACCACGTCAACAACCACAACTCGATGTTCGACGAGCAAGGCAGGCTCTGGATGACCGCGACGGGGCGCGGCCCCGACAACCCGGCGTTCTGCCAGAAGGGCTCGGACCATCCCTCCGCCAAGCTGTTCCCACTCGATGCGAGCCATCGCCAGCTTGCGATGTACGACCCGAAGACGCAGAAGTTCAGCTATATCGACACCTGCTTCGAGACGCAGCACCTGCAGTTCGGCTTCGACGCTAATAATACGCTGTGGACGAGCGGCGGCGGCCCCGTGATCGGCTGGCTCAACACTAGGAAGTTCCTGGAAACCGGCGATGCCAAGGCGTCGCAAGGCTGGGCGGCGCTCGCCCTCGGCACGCCGGACAAGAGCATCGGCGGCTCGGGGAGCTACGCCATCATGCCAAGCCCCGTCGACGGTTCGGTGTGGGCCAGCGTCAACATCTTCGCGGGCATCGGCGGCATCGTCCGGCTCGATCCCGGCGCCAATCCCCCGGCGACGACGCGGGTCGAATTCTTCAAGGTGCCGCTGCCGGGTTTCGGCCCGCGCGGCGCCGACATCGACAGCCACGGCGTGGTCTGGGTGTCGCTCGGCAGCGGCCATCTCGGCAGCTTCGACCGCAGCAAGTGCAAAGGCCCGCTGGACCAGGCGGCGACGCCGGGCGCGGTGCTATGCCCCGAGGGCTGGTCGTTCCACCAATATCCCGGGCCTGGCTTCGCCGGCATCGGCGAGAACAGCGCCGAGGCGAGCTATTACACCTGGGTCGACCAGCACGACACGCTGGGATTGGGCGCCGACGTGCCGATCTCGACCGGCAACGAGAACGACGCGCTGCTGGCGTTCGTGAAAGGCGAGTGGGTCGTGCTGCGCGTCCCCTATCCGATCAGCTTCTACGCCAAGGGGCTGGACGGTCGCATCGACGACCCCGCCGGTGGATGGCGGGGACGCGGCGTGTGGAGCACCAACGGCGACCGCACGCCGTGGCTCAAGGAGGGCGGCAAGGGCACCACGCCGCTGGCCATGCACTTCCAAATCCGCACGGACCCGCTCGGCGAGTAGGGCGCCCGGGGCCAATTTGCCTACTTGATGAAGCCGCAGCCGCCCTCGCTCAGCGGCCGGAACGCCTGCGCCGCTGGGATCGTCGCCAGGAACTTGTAGTCGTCGAAGCGGGCGTGGCTCTCCGCCGGCGTCTTCACCTGGAAGCGGTACATGTCGTGCACCGCGCGGCCGTCGGCGCGGATGCTGACGGCGCCGAACAGCGTGTCCGTGATCGGCGCACGCTCCATCGCCGCGACCACCTGCTCGCCCTCGATCGTCCTGGCATCGCGCACAGCGCGCAGATAGGCCAGGGTCGCGGAGTACACGCCCGCCTGGTCCTCGGTCGGCATGCGGCCACTGGTCTCGGCCGCGAAACGCTTGCTCCAGGCGCGGGTGTTGTCATTGAGGTCCCAGTAGAACGCCTCGGTCAATTGCAGGCCTTGCGCGACCTGCAGGCCGATCGCGTCCACGTCCGACAGCTCGGCGAACAGCGCCGCCGGTGCCAGCTTCTGCGTCAGCCCGAACTCGGTCGCCTGCTTCAGGGCGTTGACCAGGTCCGACCCCGTGCTCGCCAGCGCCAGCACGTTGGCCCCCGAGCCCTGCGCCTGCAACAGCGGCCCGGCGAAATCGGTGGTGCCCAGCGGGTCGCGGCTGTACCCGGCCACCGTGCCGCCAGCCGCCTTCAGCGCCGCCGTCGCATCGGCCTCCAGCGCCAGGCCAAGGGCGTAGTTCACGGTGAGGAAATACCAGTTGTCGAGGCCCTGCGGCGCCATCGTGGCGACCGTGCTCTTGCCCTGCACCCAGGTGTCCGTCACCCACTGCACCGTGGTCGGCTGGCACGCCTTGCCCGTGAGGTCCGAACTCATCGAGCTGGAGGCCAGCGCCGTGCGGTGGCGTTCGTGCGCGATGGCGGCGACGGCCAGCGCCACGCCGGAGTTCGGCAGGTCGACGATCGCGGCGACGCCGTCCTGGTCGAACCAGCGGCGCGCGATGCCGGAGCCGATGTCGGGCTTGTTCTGGTGGTCGGCGGCGATGATCTCGACCTGCAAGCCGCCGCTTTCCGGCGCGAAATCCTGCGCCGCCAGCCTGGCCGCCGCCACCGAGCCGGGACCGACCCCGTCGGAGAACGTGCCGCTCATGTCGGTCAGCACGCCGACGACGACCTTGTTGCCAGGAATCTCGGCGAAGGCTGGCGGCGCGACCAGGCAGGTGGCGAGCAGCAGCGTGCGCAGGCGCATACGGTGATCCTTTGGTGTCGGTCAGAGCAGTTCGAAATATTCCGCGTGTTCCCACTCCGTCACCTCGGCGAGGAAGCGGTCGATCTCGGCCTGTTTCAGGCGGATGAAATAGTCGACGAAGAAGCCGCCGAACGCCGCGCCGAAACACGCATCATCACGCAGCGCCTGAATTGCCTGCATCAGGCTGCCCGGCAGCAACGGCGCGTCGCCTTCATAGGGCGCGTCGGCGGGCGGCCCCGGGTCGATCTGGCGGTCGATGCCGTCCAGCCCGGCCGCGATCTGCGCCGCCATGGCGAGGTACGGGTTGGCGCCGGGCTCGCCGGCGCGGTTCTCCAGCCGCGTCGCCGGGTCGCCGGGGCGGCCGAGCACGCGGACCATGACGCCGCGGTTGTCGCTCGCCCAGCAGGCCCGCGTCGGCGCGTTGGCGTAGGGGCGGTAGCGCTTGTAGCCGTTGATGGTCGGCGTGGTGAACGCGCACGCCGCCCGCGCATGACGCAACAGGCCGCCGAGATAGGCTTGGCCTAAGCCGCTCAACGCCTGTCCATCCGCATCGGGCATGAAGGCGTTCTCGCCCGCCCGGCTTAGCGACTGGTGCAGGTGCCAGCCGCTGGACACAGCGTTCGGCAGCTTGGGCCGCGCCATGAAGCTCGCCACCGCGCCATGGCGGCGGCACACCTGTTTGACGGCGGAGCGGATCAGCACCATCTGGTCCGCCGGCGTCACGCCCGTGCTGGGGCCGAAGGTCAACTCGACCTGGCTTGGCCCGAACTCGACCTCCATCGTGCGCAGCGGCAGCCGCAACGCCTGCAACGCCGCGCGCAGGTGCTCGAACAACGGGTCGAGTTCATCGTAGCGCAGCTCGGTGAGGTATTGGTAGCCGGGGTTGAGCAGGTGCCGCGCGCCGGGCCGCCCGTCGGGCTGTGGTTCTTCGGCGCGCAGGATGTGGCATTCGATCTCGATCCCGGCGACGAAGTCCAAACCGCGTTCCGCCAGCACCGCCACCTGGTTGCGCAGCAGCGCGCGGGTGGAGAGCGGCATCGGCCTGCCGTCGGGCAGGTACAGGTCGCACAGCAGCCAGCCCGTGTGCGGCGCCCAGGGCAGCACCTGGAAGCTCAGCGGGTCGGCCAGCATCACCATGTCCGCCGCACCGCGCAGCTCCGCCAG
>CAXSFF010000564.1:0-3474 GCA_964236035.1 uncultured Acetobacteraceae bacterium | reverse complement strand
ACCCGACCGAGCCGCTCCTACTCACGTTTGAGTCAGAACAAAGGGCCGTTGGTATCATAACGCCGGGCAACCGGGCAGCCTCGCGTATCGCGTCAGGCACCAGCGGAGCTATGTCAGAGTACGCCATTGTCTGCAGACTGGTCAGTGACGTATGCGCGGCGGCGATGTCCGCGGCCACTTCGGTCCGGGCGTAGCGCGCGACGTCAAGTTGGAGCAGGGCTGAAACCTCCGCAGCTTGGGTGACCCGTCGCGTGAATTGCTGCGCTGCTTCATAGCGCATGAAGCTCCGCTCTACGCTGCGCCCGGACATGAGGGCGACGGTCAAGATCAGGCATAGTAGTACAAGGACCAACAGGAAGCTGGCAGCAATCCTGGCCCGGATCGATCGCATCGGGAACCGCAACGGCGCCCGATGCGGCATCGCTCCTGTCATGGGGGCCATCAAACCAGTACCGGCATCAGGTGACGCTTCGTATCCGCGCGATATGGTCCGCGCCGAACTGTAGCGCTACCGCGGCTTCCGCTGGCGAAGCCGCTCGCTGAAAGCTGGCCCGGTCAGGATCGGCTATCACGGTCATGCCCTGATCTCGCAGCCAGTTCACCCCGGATTCTGAAGCTTTATCGTTGAAGTCGCGGGAACGCGCAGTCGCGGCTTTGGCTGCCGCTGCAAACAGCTGGCGATCGGGAGGCGACAGGTCCTCCAGCAGATCGGATGACACCACGATGCAAGCCGCCGAGTAGGTGTGGCCGGTCAGGATCAAATGGCTTTGCACCTTATGGAAGTTGGCAGATATGATTGTGGAAACAGGGTTCTCCTGGGCGTCGAACTCACCGACCCGCAGCGCCTCGTAGACCAGTTGGAACGACAGCACGTTGGCGTCCGCGCCCATCGTCCGGAACGCACTCAGCAGCAGCGGCGCCGGCATGATCCGCAGCTTGAGACCTTTGAGGTCGGCCGCGCTGCGAATCAGGCGGTTGGCGGTCATGTGCCGCATGCCGTTTTCGGCCCAGGCGAGCACAAGGATGCCTTTGGCGGCCGCGAGGTCGCCGTACTCATGGCCGATTGGGCCGTCCAGCACCGCACGAGCATGGGCCTCGTCCCGAAACAGGAACGGCATGTCGAGCAAACCAATCTCTGGCACTTGGTTACCGAGCAGGCCCGAGGCGACCATCGCCAGGTCGAGCGTGCTGGCCTGCACTCCGGCGAGCGTTGACTCCTCGCTGCCCATGGAGCCGTCGGTGAACACTTCAATCTGGATGCGGTTATCAGAACCGGCCCGCACCGCTTCCGCAAACGTTCGAGCTGCCTCGCCGAACTGATCGTGGGTAGCATGCGCGATGGCGAATCGAAGCTTGACCGCGGCACGCGCCGGCCGGATGAACGGCATCGAAAGAGCTGCCCCAGCCAGAACCGTCAGTCTGCGGCGTTCAAGCATGACGACGTCCCAATACGCTGTTGAGCCCCCAGCATGCCGCAAAGCCATTACTCGCTCGTTAAGGCGCCACGACTACATCAACGCGGCCCGCCAGGCGGTGCGTGGCTGCGCAGTGGCATAGCCGCCATAACGGCAAGATCGCTACTCTAGGTGTTCAGTCCCGGAATGTGGTGACACGCTGAGCCAAGAAAGCGTAAGAGCGCTGGCGCAGCGTCACCGCCGTCCAGAAGTTGCGCAGGCGCCCGACAATCGCCGATGCGGCCTCATCTCGCCAAAGCTATCCCAGCGCAGCAAGCACGGCATCGCAAACGCGGCCGGCGTCCGCATCCGTCAGGTCCGGATGGATCGGCAGCGCCATGATGCGGGTGGCCAAGTCCTCCGACACCGGCAGCATGCAGCCATCGTGCGCGGCGGCATAGGCCGGCTGCTGGTGCAGCGCGCGCGGGTAGTAGATCGCGCTGGGCACGTCGGCGGCGCGCAGGCCCTGTTGCAGGCGGTCGCGGCTCGCCGTGTCGGGCAGCAGCACAGCGTACACCGCCCAGGCGCTCTGGCTGTTCGGCACGCGGGCAGGAATGACCAGGGCGTTCCCCAAGCGGCGGTCGTAGATGCCGGCGATGCCCTCGCGGATCGCGAGCTCCTCGTCGAACACCGACAGCTTGGCCAGCAGTATGGCCGCCTGCAAGGTGTCGAGGCGGCCGTTCATGCCCGTGTGCAGCACCTCGTAGCGAGTGGCTCCCTCGCCGTGGGTGCGCAGTGAGCGGTACAGCGCCGCCCGCTCCGCCGAGTCGGTCAGCAGGGCGCCGCCATCGCCGTAACCACCGAGCGGCTTGGACGGGAAGAAGCTGATCGCCGTAGCGTCCGCCTCGCGGCCCAGCTTGCGTCCTGCCAGACTGGCGCCGAACGCTTGTGCGCAATCGTCCAGCGTGAACAGCTCCTCGCGCGCGGCGATCGCGCGCAGCGTGGGCCAGTCCGCCGGCTGGCCGAACAGGTCGACGCCGATCAGGGCGCGTGGCCGCAGCCGCCCGGCCGCGCGCACGGCGGCGATGCGGGCGGACAGGTGCGCCGGGTCGATCTGGAACGTCGCCGGGTCGACGTCCACGAACACGGGGGTGGCGCCCAGCAGCAGCGGCACCTCGGCGGTCGCCGTGTAGGTGAAGGCGGGCAGGAACACGGCGTCGCCGCGCCCGATCCCCGCCGCCATCATCGCGATCTGCAACGCATCGGTGCCGGAGCTGACGGCGACGCAATGGCCGGCGCCGCAATACCCGGCCAGGCGCTGCTCCAGCTCGGCCACCTCCGGTCCGAGGACGAACTGGCAATGCGCCAGCACCGCCTCCAGTCGCCGCCGCAGTTCGGGTTCGATGCGCGCCTGCTGCGCCTTCAGGTCGAGGAACGGGATCGGCGTCACGCTGGGCTCCTGACGGGCTGGGCGTCGTTGATCATGGCGGCCGTGTTGTGCTCGAACTCCGGCACCATGCGCCCGAGCAGCGCCAGCGCCTCGGCTGTGCGCCCGGCCCGGCAGGCGCGGCCGATATCGCCGATCGCCTGGCCGACGCTGACCAGGTCGCCGGTGCGCGGGGTCGCCATCAGCAGCCCAGGGTGCCCCGTCGGCATCGGCGGCTCCTGGCCGTGGAACAGCTCCTCGAACAACTTTTCACCTGGTCGCAGGCCGGTGAAGCGGATGCCGACATCCGTCTCCGGGTTCAGCCCGGCGAGGCGGATCATCTGCCGGGCCAGCTCGACGATCCGCACGGGCTTGCCCATGTCCAGCACGAAGATGCCGCCGGCGCTGTCGCCCTGCTGCAGCCCGATCACCGTCGCCTCCAGCACCAGGCCCACCGCCTCGCGCACCGTCATGAAGTAGCGCTGCATGTCCGGGTGCGTCACGGTCAGCGGGCCACCGCGCTCCAGCTGTCGGCGGAACAGCGGCACCACGCTGCCCGTGCTGCCGAGCACGTTGCCGAAGCGGACGGTGACGCAGCGCATCCCCGCCGCGCCGTTCAGTGGCCGGTCGTTCAGCGCCTGGCAGTACATCTCG
>CAXSFF010000563.1:0-3476 GCA_964236035.1 uncultured Acetobacteraceae bacterium | reverse complement strand
CCGGCAGCGCCAATCCCAGAGGCCGCAGCAAGGCAGGCGAGTAGCTGCCCAGCGCCACCACGTAGCGGTCCGCCGTTAACGCTCCGGCACTGGTCGCCACCTCCGTGACGCGCCCCGCCTCGGCCCGCATATGCTGGATCGAGACGCCATAGCGGAAAATCACCCCCAGCGCCTCCGCGAGGGTTGCCAGTCGCTGGGTGAACTGGTGCGCGTCACCCGTCTCGTCGCCCGGCAGCCGCAGCCCGCCGGCGACCCGCTCCTGCGTCAGCGCCAGCGCCGGTTCCGCTGCGACGCAGCCGGCGCGGTCCAGCACCTGGTAGCCCACGCCGTATTCATCGAGCACGGAGGTGTCATCGCGTACATGGTCAAGCTGCCGCTGATGGCGGAACAGCTGCAGCGTGCCGCGCTGGCGGTCGTCATAGGTGATGCCCGTTTCGGCCCGCAGCTCCCGCAGGGCGTCGCGGCTGTACTCCGCCAGCCGCACCATGCGCGCCTTGTTGGCGTGGTAGGCGGCCTCCGTGCAGTTCGCCAGCATCTGCGCCAGCCACCATCCCAGCCGGGCGTCCAGCCGCGGCCAGATCACGAACGGCCGGTGCCGCATCAGCAGCCACTTCAACGCCTTCAGCGGGATACCTGGCCCCGCCCACGGCGCGGCATAGCCCGGCGAGACCTGGCCGGCATTGGCGAAGCTGGTTTCCATGCCCGACGCCGGCTGCCGGTCGACGACGACCACCTCATGCCCGGCCTTGGCCAGGTAGTAGGCGGATGCCGTGCCCACCACGCCGGCGCCGAGGACCAGGACCTTCATGACTGTGCCGTCAGTCGGCCGCTGCCAGCTCGGCGATGCCGCCGGAGCGTACCCGGCGTCCCACCACGTCGCCGATCATCACCAGCGTCGGGCCGCCGGTCGACCACTCCTCCGCCTGCCGCACCAGGTCGTCCAGGGTGCCGGACAGCACCCGCTGCGCCCGCGTGCCGCCGCGTTCCACCAGCGCCGCCGGGGTCACCGGGTCGAGCCCGGCTTGCAACAGGCCGTCGCGCAACAGCGGCAGCGTCACGATGCCCATGTAGATCGCGATCGTGCCGCCCATCGCCAACTGCTCGAAATCAAGGTCGAGCCGCCCGTCCATGGTGTGCCCCGTGGCGAACGTCACCGTCCGCGCCGCCGCCCGGTGGGTCAGCGGGATGCCCGCCTGCGCCGCGCAGGCCAGCGCCGCCGTCACGCCGGGCACGACTTCAAAGCGGACGCCTGCCGCAGCCAGCACTTCCGCCTCCTCGCCGCCGCGGCCGAACACGAACGGGTCGCCGCCCTTCAGGCGCACCACCTTGCGGCCCTCGCGCGCCAGGCGCACCAGAAGGTCGTTGATTCCTTCCTGCGGCAGGCAGTGGTTGGCCCGCGCCTTGCCGACATAGATCCGCTCGGCGTCGCGTCGCGCCATGTCCAGCACCTCGGCGCCGATCAGGCGGTCGTGCACGATCACGTCCGCCTCGCCCAGCAGCCGATGCGCCCGCAAGGTCAGCAGGTCCGCCGATCCCGGCCCGGCGCCGACCAGGTACACGATTCCGCCCGGCATCTCGCCGCCGGCGATCTCGCGCGCCATCTCGGCCCGGGCGCCGTCCTCGTCGCCCATCACGACGAGATCGGCGACCCGCCCGCCCAGCGCCCGCTCCAGCACCCGGCGGCGCAACGCCGTGTCGGGCAGGCGGCGGCGGATCTCGGCCTTGAACTCGTCCGCCAACGCCGCCAGGCGGCCGAACGCCGGCGGCACCAGCGCCTCGATCCGCGCCCGGATCAGCCGCGCCAGCACGGGCGCCGTGCCACCCGACGACACGGCGACCAGGATCGGGTCGCGGTCGATCACGGCGGGGGTGATGAAGCTGCACAGCTCCGGCCGATCGACCACGTTGACGGGGACGCCGCGCCGCATCGCCTCCTGCACCAATGCCGCCAAGTCGGCCTCGGGCGCCTCGGCGCCGATCGCGATGGAGCAGCCGTCCAGCAGGTCGGAGGTGAAATGGGTGGCCTGATGGATCACGGCGCCACAGCGCTGCAGGGCTTCAGCCTTGCGGGAGGCCGCTTCGCCGTCGCCCAGCACCAGGGCGCGGCGGCCTTGCAGGTCCATGAAAATCGGGAAGTGACGCATCGAGCGCTCCAATACTCACGGCAGGATAACATGGCGGCAGCGGCAACGGCCAACAACCCGCTGGCAAGCCTGGCACTCGCAAGCAATTGTTAGCTTGACCGGGGTAGGATGATCCTGTCGTAAGCGTAAGGTAGGAGCGCGCACCATGACCACGATCGTGACTGGGGTTGCCGGGTTCATCGGCTACCACGTGACGCAGGCATTGCTGGCCCAAGGCGAGGATGTCGTGGGGATCGACAGCCTCAACGCCTATTACGACGTGGCGCTGAAGCGGGCGCGGCTGGCGCAAATCCCGGCGGATGCGGCGTTTAGCTTCGTGCAGGCCGACATCGCCGACCGCGAGGCGATCACGGCCGTGTTCGCCCGCTATCCGCAGGCCACCCGGGTC
Source organism: uncultured Acetobacteraceae bacterium (assembly GCA_964236035.1). Lineage (GTDB taxonomy): Bacteria > Pseudomonadota > Alphaproteobacteria > Acetobacterales > Acetobacteraceae > CAXSFF01. The sequence continues at coordinate 944 of CAXSFF010000563.1, read as the reverse complement.
ATCCACCTGGCCGCGCAGGCCGGCGTGCGGTTCTCCATGATCGACCCCTACGCCTATGTTTCGGCCAACGTGATGGGCCATGTCGTGATGCTGGAGGCGGCGCGGCGGCTGCAGCGGCTGGAGCATTTTGTGTTCGCCAGCTCTTCGTCGGTCTATGGGTTGAACAAGGCGATGCCGTTCTCAGAGGCGGACCGCGTCGATACGCCGACCTCGATGTATGCGGCCACCAAGCGGGCGGACGAGCTGATCAGCCACGCCTTCGGGCACCTGTTCCAAATGCCGCAGACGGGGCTACGGTTCTTCACTGTCTACGGGCCATGGGGGCGGCCTGACATGGCGTATTACCTGTTCGCCCAGGCGATCATGGCCGGCGAGCCGATCACTCTGTTCGACGACGGCGTGCTGCGGCGGGATTTCACCTATGTCGACGACATCGTCACAGGCGTGCTTGCAGCGGCGGGCCAACCGCCACCTGCCGACGCGCCGCTGCGGTTGCTGAACATTGGCAACCATCGAAGCGAGACGGTGCGACGCCTGGTCGAATTGTTGGAGGCGGAGCTGGGCCGCCCGGCCATCATCCGTTCGGTACCGCGGCCGTTGGCCGACGTGCCGGAGACGTTTGCCGACATCAGCCGCATCGGCACGTTGACCGGGTTTGCGCCGTCGACGGAGCTGGCTGAGGGGGTGCAGCGGTTCGTGGCATGGTTTCGCAGCTACCATCGGACGATTATGGCAGATTGAGTGTTGACCGCTCCACCCGAGTGCCCTAGATACTGCCTCACGGCGGCGGAAACACTATTGCTTCCTCGTCAGGCTTTGGGTAGGTTCCTCGGCTCTTGCTGAGCAGCTTCAGAAAAGCAGATTGATCTAATGACCCGTTTCGCGGGTCGCCTTGCGTGGGCTACCGTTCATTGACAACAGCATCGGGTTTGGAAGGGATATGT
>CAXSFF010000562.1:0-3480 GCA_964236035.1 uncultured Acetobacteraceae bacterium | reverse complement strand
CGTTCACCGATTTCGCGGTGTTCGACGAGGCGACGCGGGCGGTGAGCAGCCTGAAAGTCTTCTCCCGCCCGGACGAGCCCGGGGCCGAAGTGCTGGAAGGCATCCGGCTGCTCGGCGAGCGCCATGGCATTTCGGCCGGTGCCATCACCTACTTCACCCACGGCACCACCGTCGGGATCAACACCGTCATTCAGCGCAAGGGGCTGCGCCTGGCGTTGTTCACCACCGAGCATTTCCGCGACGTGCTGGAACTGGCGCGACTGAAGATCCCGGACATGTACAGCCTGTTATCCAAGCGGCCTGTGCCACTGATTCCGCGTCACATGGTCTGGGGCATCCCAGGGCGCCTGGGAGCGGACGGGGCCGAATACCAGGCGCTGGATGAAGATGCGGTGGAGCGGGCCGTGGCCGCCGCGTTAAAAGCGGGGGCCGAAGGCATCGTGATCGGCCTGCTGCACGCCTACCGCAACGGCGCGCACGAGGCGGCGGCCAAGGCGGTGGTGGAACGCGTGGCGCCGGGTCTACCGGTGTTCTGCTCCTCCGAAACCTGGCCGATCATCCGTGAGTACGAACGCACCATCACCGCGGTCATCGGCGGCTATGTGCAGCCCCGCGTCGCCCACTACCTGTCCTCGCTGCAGGCGGCGCTGAAGCAGGTCGGCGTGCAGCCGGAACCGCGGCTGACCAAGTCCAATGGCGGCGTGATGACGGCCGAACAGGGCAAGGCCGAGTGCGTGCAGATGATCCTGTCGGGCACGGCGTCCGGCGTGATCGGCGCCGCCTATGTAGCCGGGATCTGCGGCCTGCCGCGCTGCATGAGCCTGGATATCGGCGGCACCAGCGCCGACGTCGCCATCATCACCGACGGCCAGCCGCAATACGGCACTGGCGAGCGCATCGGCGACTTCCAGATCTTCGTGCCCTCGGTGTCCGTCAGCTCCATCGGCGAGGGTGGCGGGTCCATCGCGAGCATTGACAAGCTCGGCGTGCTGAAGGTCGGGCCGGAAAGCGCCGGCTCCCGCCCTGGACCCGCCTGCTACGGCCGCGGCGGCACCCGCCCCACCATCACCGACGCATTCGCCGCCTGCGGCATGGTGGGGCTGGCGGAGGTGGGCTACGGCGCTGTCACCGTGGACCGGGAGCGCGCCCGGGCAGCCATCGCACCGTTGGCGGAGCAGTTGGGCCGCAGCATGGAGCAAACGGCGGAGGCGATTATCCGCATCGCCGTCAGCGGCATGTATTCGGATGTCAGCGGCCTGGTGTCGCGCTTCGGCATCGATCCGAGGGAATATGCCTGCCTGGCGTTCGGTGGTGCCGGGCCGATGATGGGCTGCTTCCTGGCCCGCGAGCTCAGCATGGAGGAAGTGGTGGTGCCGCCCGCACCCGGCGTGCTGAGCGCCATGGGCGGGCTGATCGCCGACCTGCGCAACGACTTCATCCAGACCCTGTATGCCGACCTGGACGGGGCCGCCGCCGCCGCCATGCGCGACGCCTTCGCCGCCCTGCAGGTGCGGGCGCTTGCTTGGCTGCATGGCGAGGTTGGGGCGGAAGGCGCCCATCGGCTCGCCGATGCGGCCGAGATGCGCTACCGCGGCCAGGCGTTCGAGCTGGACACCCCACTCACGGGGGACGCCGTTGCAGCCGCCGACCCGGCGCGGCTTGCCGAGGCCTTCCACGCCGCCCACGAGCAGGTTTATGGCCACGCCGACCGCGGTGCGCCGCTCCAGGTCATCTCCATCCGCCTGGTGATCAGCGGCGAGACGGATAAGCCGGATTTGCCCCGGCAAGCTCTCGTGGCCGGCCCGGCACCGATCCTGCGCCACGCGCCGGTTTGGATGGACGGGGCGCAGCGCGATGCCGCCGTGTTCCGCCGCGGCGACCTGCGCCATGGGCACGGCTTCCGCGGTCCCGCCATCGTGACGCAGGACGATTGTACGACCGTTGTCCCGCCCGGGTTCGCCGTCACCGTTGATGAATACGCCAACCTGCGGATCAAGCCGGAGGCCGCCGCATGACGCCCGAAAACGCCAGCCTGCTTAAAAACGCCAGCCTGCTTGACAACGCCAGCTTGCAGGTGCTCGCCAATTACTGCGCCGCTGCCGCCGAAAGCATGGGGTGGACGCTGATGCGCACCGCGCACTCCACCTTCGTGAAGGAAACGGAGGATTTCTCGTGCCAGGTGCTGACGCCGGAAGGGCTGACGGTCGCCTCGCCCAAGACGTTCGGCGCCACCTGGTATACCGGGCTCGATTATGGCGGCGTGATCCCCCGGTTCGACTACCGCGAAGGCGACATCTGCCTGACCAGCGACCCGTATGCCGGGCACGTCGCGACCCATACGCCGGACGTGCATATATGGAAGCCGGTATTCCGCGGTGGCAGGCTGGTGTGCTTCGTCGGCAACCACATCCACAACACGGATGTGGGCGGCGCCGTGCCCGCCACCCTGTCGCGCACGCTGACGGAAATCCATCAGGAGGGCCTGCGCATCCCGCCGATGCGGCTGCAGCGGGATGGCGTGATGAACGCGGACCTGTTGGCCATCATCTCCCGCAACGTGCGGCTGCCGGAGCAGAACTGGGGCGACCTGAACGCCCAGATCGCCTGCGTGAACGTGGGCGAGCGCAAGGTGCACGAGATCATCGACCGCTTCGGGCTAGAGCCGTTCAGCACGGGGCTGTCGGCCTTGCTGGATTACGCCGAGCGCCAATCCCGCACGCTGATCAGCAGCCTGCCGGATGGCGAGTGGTTTTTCGCGGACTATGCCGACGAGGACTCTGCCGGCGGCCACCCCGTCCGCATCGCCGTGACGCTTCGTATCCACGGCGACAGTCTCACGTTGGACTTCACCGGCAGCGATCCGCAACTGGTGTCCTCGCTGAACATGCCGACAGGCGGGCTGGAACGGCACTCGCTGGCGATGGTGGGCTGCGTGTATGCGCTCTACACGCTGGACCCGACGCTGACGCTGAATTACGGCCTGGTGCGCCCGGTGCGCGCCATCATGCCGCCGGGCACGGTGATGCACGCGATCGAACCGGCGGCGGTCGGCATGCGTTCGCTGCTGAACAACGTGTGCCAGACGGCGGTGATCGGCGCCTTCGCCCGCGCCCTGCCGGATCGTCTGCCGGCCTCCCCCGCCAACGGGCTGAGCCTGATGAACGTGAAGACGGCGACGAAGGCCGGGCGCACGGTGATGGCCTCCATCGGCCCGGTCGGCGGCGGGGCAGGCGGCGGCCCGGCGGCGGACGGGGCGGAAGGCTCCGGCGCCAACATGTCGTTCCTGAAGAACACCCCGGTGGAGATCAACGAGGCGGAGATGCCCGTACGCATCCGCCGGTACGGGCTGGTGCCCGATACCGCCGGGCCGGGGCGTTGGCGCGGCGGTTCGGCGCTGGAGATGGCGTTCCAGGTGTTCGCGCCGCAGACCATGATCACCGCGCGCAACCGCGACCGCACCGTGTTCTCGGCCTGGGGCCT
>CAXSFF010000561.1:0-3485 GCA_964236035.1 uncultured Acetobacteraceae bacterium | reverse complement strand
CATACATCAGAAGTTGTTAATGCAGAGACTTACTCCTGATTACTTGAAGAAGTTCGTTCGTGATCCTCTAGCGGCCGAACAGAATGCGGCGGAGAACAATGTTATTGTCTGGACGGAGATGCTGAAGGTTGCAATGGAGCGGTTCCGCATTGGTCAGATCGGACGCACCGGTGATCTGAGCAGCCCAACACATATCTTGAAGGAAAAACTAGAGGCGGACATCGCGCTCGCGCAGAAAAAGGATAATGTCGAAAAGAAAGAGATGGAGATAGATGAACAGCTAGTAGTTTGGAATATCGAACAAGCTCAACTATTAAAGCAGAGAGATCTCCTTACTAGCTTGATTGATCAGTGTACTGTATGTGCGCCTATCTCTGGCGATCTGGAGTTACGAACCTTCAACGGGGCGTTCGTACAAAGAAATACGGTGTTGGCTAAGCTCCGCCACGTTCCATAGAGAAGGATTGTTGACGCTGCGAAAGACGCCGGGGATGCCGTAGCCAGCCGACATCAACCATGTTTGCTTCGGAGTGCGTCGTCGGGTGCCTTGAACGACTAGGTTGAGGCGCAAAGCTGCCCTAAGCCGGATGAGACGTCTCCCCTCACTCTTCACAAACGCCGCTGTGCCTTGGTCATGCGACGCCCGAAGAACATCTGGGTCGCGCACAGTGACCACGCAGCTCAGTCGCCGTCCCACCACTTCACCGGCGTCGGCTCGCCTGCCTGATCCTGGCCGCGGGCGCGACCGGTCGAGCCGGCTGGCCGGCCGACCTTGCGGCGAGCCACGGCAGGCGCGGTGGCCTGATTTGTCGGCCTGGAGCTGCGTGCCTGCGCCAGGGCAGCCCTGCTGTCCTCCAGGGCCTGACGGAGCATCTTGGCCTCATCCTGGCTCGCACGGACCAACCTGCCCGCCTCCTCCAACGCCAGCTCCGCGTGACCCAGCCGCGTCCGCGCCCTGTGCAGCTGCTCGCTCAGCTCCTGCACCTGGCGGGCACTCTCCGCACCGTTCTGGTTCCACGCCTCGTCGGAGCGCGCGTCCCGCTCGGAGGCGTCCACGGCGGGCGCCGCAGCCTGGCGCCCCCCATTGCGTCCTGCTTGCGGCAGCGCCAGCCGGACCACGGGGATCTCGCCATCCTGCCGGAAGCGGTGCCGGTGTGCTGCCGGCCTCGCCTGCTGCGTGGCGTGGCGGGGAGAGCCGGCCTTCACCGGCGCGCCGGTGCCCAGCTTGCCCAGGGCCTGTCGCATGCGCGTCTCGGCGCTCTCCTCAACTGTCTCTGCATCGGTGTGTCGCGTGTGCAGGGTCGGACTGGTCAAAGGGCTGTGGCTTTCAAAGGAAGCGCAGGACGTCGCTGGCGCGTCGATGGCGAGGTGACAAGGCCGATCCTGGCCGGGCAGGTCATGGAGTCGGAGGATGGGGACGTGGCCAGCCTTTACAGCATCGCAGCAGGGTGCGGGACTATCCCGCTTTCTCCAGGTTTCATAGCAGGATGCTCGAATCGACGAACACTGGACCGGACATGACCGAGAACGACCCTGACTTCGCTCTCGACGACAGCAGGCGCGATCGCATGCTGGCGCTGACCACACAGATCGTGGCGGCGCACATCAGCCGCAACGCCGTGCCGGGACCCGAGCTGCCTGCGCTGATCGGCCAGGTGTTCCAGACCGTCACCGGCCTGGGCACCACCCCTCCGGCCACCGCCGCGGCCCGTCCGGAGCCGGCGGTGCCGGTGAGGAAGTCCGTGTTCGCCGACTACATCGTCTGCCTGGAGGACGGCAAGAAGCTCAGGATGCTCAAGCGCCACCTAATGGCGTCCTACGGCATGACGCCCGACACATACCGCGAGCGTTGGGGCCTGCCGTCAGACTACCCGATGGTGGCGCCCCGCTATTCGGAGAGGCGCTCCAACCCTGGCCAAAGCCATCGGTTTCGGCAGCAAACGCACCAGGGCGGCAGTGAGCGAATAGACGCCCACTTGGCGTGGGCACCTGGCAAAAACTGCTGCTGGTGCCTCGCACGGCGGAGGTCGTGATGGACGCTGTGCTATCCTGCCCCGGCATGTCCGCCCCTGCCCTACCTGCCTCCTACCGTCTGCCCTGGGAAATCCACCGATCTTGAGCAAGGACTGGCTGCGCATCTGCGCTAGACTGCTCGCCCATGCCCGACGCGATGCGATCCGCATGGCCAGCTACGAGATGGGCGACACTACCTGGTCTGTCGGCTGCCGGACGTATGCCCTCGGGCAGCAGCGCATGCGCAGGGTGGCTAAGAAGTGCACCTACAACTGGTTGAGCGTGCTGGACCAGAGCAACCACTTCGTTTTCCTGTCCAGGACGTGCCGGTGCGCTTCTTCCGCGGCTCGGCCAACGAGCCGACGCCGTGCACCCTGCGCCGCCAACACAACGAGGCGCAGCAGCTCGATCTGGCGCTTGGCGAGGATCTGGCCAACGGCCTGGTATTCCGCTTGGCTCTGGAGGCGGAGGCAGCCGAGGGCGTGGACCGGGTGGTGTTCCTTGCCCTGCGCGGCGAGGAGGAACAGGTCGAGTGCTTCTGGCCGGTGCCGCTCGACGAGGAGCTGGAGCCGGCACGCCCGACCGGGCTGGACCAGATGCAGTTCCTGACCGAGAACGACTCGTCCTCAAGGATAGATGTTGCCGCCAAGGCACACTGTCTGCGCACCAAGGCGGCATGCTGACAACACACCCGGGCTGAGATCAGCGAGGCGGCACAACCTTGAGGCGCACGCCGGGTCCACCCCCGTTCTCCTCAATAAATTCCACACCGGCAGCTTCCAGCGTCACGCGGATCGCATCAATCGTACTCTGCTTCAGCGTCTCGCCACGCTCCAACCTTGCGACCGTATCAGTAGAGACTGACGCTTCCCGAGCCAGATCCCTGACACCCCAGCCAACTGCAACACGGGCCATCTTGCACTGAACGGCCAGCAGATTCATAACACGGATACGATTCCTCTTGCCAAATAATCGTATCCGTGTTGCGATACGCGCGCAATCAAAACGGCTTGGCGGAGAGCTGGAGACTCTCCGCCAAGCCTAACCATAACCTGAGGTGAGTCAGATCATGGCTGTGACCAGACGTACCATGCCTGACGTTGGTCAGGCAGTGGCTCACTTCTCGTGTCGCCAGCTTGCGGGCGTGTTCCTTCTGGGCATCCTGTCCGGCATTGTGGTCACGCGCGTGCCTACCCTCTCAAGACTCGGCAACGTGCCCGAAGTGGTGGGGAGCCCTGATGCCGAACTGATCAGTCTGTGTGCCCGATGCGACAGACTGCAAAACCAAATCGACGTTTTGCACGTTCCGCCTGCCAACAACATGTCGACCGTCCAGGAGATCGCCTGGGAGGAAGCACGCGACGCACTGGTCACACCAATCATCGCCCAACAAGAGCCCGTGCTGCTGCGCATCTGTGAGTTGCGCGCCACTACGCTGCCGGGCCATGCCGCCCGAGCGGCAACGCTGATGG
>CAXSFF010000560.1:0-3486 GCA_964236035.1 uncultured Acetobacteraceae bacterium | reverse complement strand
CAGCTCCCAATAGCCGTCGTAGCGCCCGGCCGCGACCCAGGCGAGGTCGAGCGCCGCCGCGCCGAACCGCCGGATGCCGGCGACCTGCGGCATCAGCACGCCCAGAGTGCGGGCGAACGCCAGCCGCCGCTGCGGCGTCACGGCGGCGAACGGGATGCCGGTGGCAAACAGCGCGTCCTTGATCTCCCGCCTCGCCGACACGCGCAGGCGGCGCTCGTTCAGGAACGCGCCGGCGCCCTTCTCGGCCCAGAACATCTCGTCGGTCACAGGGTTGTAGACGCAGCCGGCGACGATCTCCTCGACGAGCTTGCCGGCCAGTTCGGTGCGGCGTTCCAGGCCGACGCTGATGCACCAGTGCGGCACGCCGTGCAGATAGTTGGTGGTGCCGTCGAGCGGGTCGATGATCCAGCGCCAACTCCAGTTCGGGCTGCCGCGCACGCCGCCCTCCTCCAGCAGGAAAGCGTAGCCGGGGCGCGCCTTGGTCAGCTCCTCGACCAGGATCTGCTCGGAGCGCAGATCGGCCTGGCTGACGAAGTCGCCGGGTCCTTTCACGCTGACCTGCAGCTGCTCCACCTCGGCAAAGTCGCGCAGCAGGCGGCGCGCGGCCTTCTGCACCGCGTTCTGCATCACCGTCATGTGGGGGGAGAGCTGGAGCGCCATCAGCCTTTGGAGCGCTCCACGTAGCTGCCGTCCTCGGTCTTGACGACGATCTGCTCGCCCGCCTCGATGAACGGCGGCACCAGCGTCTTCACCCCGTTGGACAGCTTGGCCGGCTTGTAGGACGACGCGGCAGTCTGCCCCTTCACCACGGGGTCGGCCTCCTCCACGGTCAGGATCACGGTGGACGGCAGGTGCATGCCGACCGGCTCGCCCTCCACCAGGTCCAGCTCGACCTTCATGTTGTCCTGCAGGAACGCCACCTGGTCGCCCAGGATGGTCGCCGGCACGATGGTCTGGTCGAACGTCAGCGGGTCCATCAGCACCAGGTTGTCGCCGTCGGCGTAGGAGAAGGTGTAGTCCTTGTTGTCGGTCATCAGCCGCTCGACGGTGTCGGCGGTGCGCCAGCGCTCGTTGGTCTTGTTGCCCGTCTTCATGTCGCGCATCTCGACCTGGATGAAGGCGCCGCCCTTGCCCGGGGTGATGATCTGCTGCTTCAGGACCGTCCAGCGGCGGCCACCATGCTCGATCACCTGGCCGGCGCGGATCAGGTTGGCCTGTTGCTTCATCGTCGTGACTTCTTGCGGAGTAGGGGAGCGGGGGTTTAACCCGTGACGGCAGGCCCGGCAAGCGGATGGCGGCCGCCCCACGGGTCGCGCACGGCGGCATCCTCCAGGTAGTCCGGCCCGATTGGCACCTTGCCGTAGCCGCCGGGGATGTCGAGTACGTAGGTCGGCCAGGCCAGCCCCGTCACCCGGCCGCGCAGCTCCGCCAGCAACGCGCGCCCCTCGGCGATTGGCACATGGAAGCGGGCGGTGCCCGGCGCCGGGTCGAGCTGGTGCAGGTAGTACGGCTTCACCCGCGCCGCGAGCATGGCGCGGAACAGGGCTTCCAGCACCGCCGCATTGTCGTTGATGCCGCGCAGCAGCACCGTCTGCCCCAGCACCGGCACCCCCGCCCGCTGCACGCGGCGCAACCCGGCGATCGCCGCCGGCGTCAGCTCGCGCGCATGGTTGACGTGCACGACCAGCCACAGCGGCTTCTCGGTCGCGAGGGTCTCGGCCAGGGCCGCCATGCGTGCCGGGTCGGCGATGGGGACGCGGGTGTGGATGCGCAGCAGCTCGACGTGCGGGATGGCCTCGATCGCCGCCAGGATCGCGCCCAGCCGCCGCGGCGACAGCATCAGCGGGTCGCCGCCGGTCAGGATCACCTCGCGCACCGCCGGGTGGGCGCGTAGCCAGGCGTAGGCGGCGTCGAGTGCGGCCTGGTCCAACACGCCGCCGTCGGGGCCGACATGCTCGCGGCGGAAGCAGAAGCGGCAATACACGGGGCACGCCAGCAGCGGCTTCAGCAGCGCGCGGTCCGGGTAGCGGTGGACGATGCCGGGCACCGGCGAGTGCGCCTCGTCGCCGATCGGGTCGGCCAGCTCGTGCGGGGCGGTATGCAGCTCGGCGGCGTCGGGGATGAACTGCCGCCCGATCGGGTCGCCAGGATGCTCGATCAGCGCCGCCAGCGCGGGCGGGACCGCCACCGCGTAGCGCGCGCCGACCTGGTCCAGCACGGCGCGGTCGGCCGCCGCCGCGAACCCGGCCGCGATCAGGCCGGCGGCGTCGCGCAGAGTGGGTGCAGGGCGCATGATGGCCCGCCCATAGTCCCGGACCCACCATGCCGCAACCCACCTGGCACCCCGACAGCCTTGCCGCCCGGCTGCCGTTCCTGCGCCGCCGCGCGCTGCTGACCCAGGCCACCCGTGCCTTCTTCGCCGCCCGCGGCTACACGGAGGTCGAGACGCCGTACGCCGTGCCCGCGCCGGGCGAGGAGGTGCACGTCGCCGCCTTCCGCACCGAGCGGGTCGACACGGCGGGGGCGCGCACGCCGCTGTGGCTGCACACCAGCCCCGAGTTCGCGATGAAGCGGCTGCTGGTGGCGGGCGCCGGGCCGATCTTCCAACTGGCCCGGGTGTGGCGCAACGGCGAGGGCAGCGACACCCACGCGCACGAGTTCACCATGCTGGAATGGTATCGCCCGGGCGCCAGCCTGGCGGAGCTGATGGACGAGACGGAGGCGCTGCTGCGCGCCGTGCTGCCGCCGGTGGCGCGCTGCCGTGGGGTGGAAACGGCGCTGGCGGAGTTCGAGCGGCTGACGATGCGGGACGCGTTCCAGCGCTTCGCCGGCGTGGACGTGCTCGCCACCGCCGGCGACCCGGCGGCGCTGGCGGCGGGCGCGGGGGCGCAGCTGCGACCCGGCGAAACCTGGGAGGACCTGTTCTTCCGCCTGCTGCTGGAGCGGGTGGAGCCGCATCTGGGCCGCGCGCAGCCGAGCTTCCTGACCCACTGGCCGGCGGCGCAGGCGGCGCTAGCCCGCCGCGACCCCGCCGACCCGCGCGCCGCGCTGCGCTTCGAGCTGTTCGTGTGCGGCATGGAACTGGCTAACGCGTTCGAGGAGCTGGTCGACCCCGTCGAGCAGCGCGCCCGCTTCGTCGAGGATCGCGCCCGGCGCGGCGCGCTGTACGGCCCAGGATGGCAGATGGACGAGGATTTTCTGGCCGCCCTCAAGCACGGCATGCCGCCCGGCAGCGGCGCCGCGCTCGGCTTCGACCGGCTCGCCATGATCGCGGCGGGGGCGGACCGCATTGACCAGGTGCTTTGGCTGCCGGCACCGCGAGAATGACACAGATGGGCGAGTTCGACGCCGCGCATCAGGCATAGCTGTCACAAGCGCAGAAAACTATTGTCAAAAGATGTTTCGCTTGCAATAATAGTGTGCTGAAAAATTAGGGTCAGGACTCATTTGCCGAGCCAGAAGATCACGGTGGCGGCGAGGGTGATG
>CAXSFF010000559.1:0-3488 GCA_964236035.1 uncultured Acetobacteraceae bacterium | reverse complement strand
CCTGGATCAGCGGCCTGGTGATCGGCTCCGCGCTGGCGCCCACCGACGCCGCCGCCGTCAGCCTGCTGCTGCGCCGTGCCCGGGTGGCGGTGCCGGAGCGGGTGAACGCGCTGCTCGAAGTCGAATCAGGCTTCAACGACCCGATGTCCGTGTTCCTGACCGTGGTGTTCGTGGAGCTGCTGATCGCGCCCGCCGGCATGACGGCCGCCCGCGCCGCGCTGCTGTTCGCGCAGGAGATGGGCGGCGGCATCGTGCTGGGCCTCGCCGGCGGCTACGCGCTGCGGTTGATGCTGCGGCGCCTGCCGGCGGAGGCGGCCGTGTTCCCGATCCTGGCGCTGGCCGCCGTGTTCGCCGTGTTCGGTCTGGCGCAGGTGCTGGGATCGAGCGGCTTCCTGGCGGTCTACCTGATGGGCGCCGTCGTCGGCGCCGGCCGCTTCGCCACCCGCAAACGGCTGGAGGAGTTCTTCGAGGCGTTCGCGTGGCTGGCGCAGATCGCGCTGTTCTTGATGTTGGGGCTGCTGGTCACGCCGCACGCCCTGCTGCCCGGCGCCGCCGCGATCGCCGCCATCGCCGCCGTGCTGATCCTGGTCGCCCGCCCGCTGGCCGGCGTCGTGTGCCTGCTGCCGCTCGGCTTCAGCCTGCGGGAGACGGCGTTCGTGTCCTGGGTCGGCCTGCGCGGGGCGGTGCCGATCTACCTCACCATCATCCCCGTCCTGATGGGCGCGGAGGAGGGGCCGCGGCTGTTCGGGGTGGCATTCGGCGTCGTGGTGGCGTCGTTGGTGGTGCAGGGCTGGACCATCCGGCGGGCGGCGGTCCTGCTCGGCTTCGGCAAGTGACCGTGCCACGCGCCATCGCCGTGGTCCGTGCGCGTCACGCCGCCAGCCTGATCGTGCTGCGGCAGGACGGGGATGCGCCGGCGATGCTGATGGGGCTGCGTGGCGCCGGCCACCGCTTCATGCCCAACAGGCTGGTGTTCCCCGGCGGCGGCGTCGACCCTGGCGACAGGCGGGCGGCGGTCGCCTCGCCGTTGCCGCCGCATGTGCAGGCGTTAGTGGAACGGTCGGCCAAGCCGGATTTGGCGCAGGCAATCGCCGTCGCCGCGGCACGGGAGCTGAAGGAGGAGACGGGGTTGACCTTGGGCCGGCCGCCGCGGCTCGCCGGGTTCGACTATCTCGGCCGGCTGGTCACGCCGCCGGACAGCCCGATCCGGTTCAACGCCCGCTTCTTCGTGGTGGATGCGGGCTGGGTGTCGGGGACGCTGGCGGGCTCCGGCGAACTGGAGGGCCTGCGCTGGTTCACCCTGGACGAGGCACTGGCGATCGACCTGGCGCGGCCGACGCGGGCGGTGATCGAACTGCTGCGGCAGTGGCTCGCGATGACGCCGGAGCAGCGCGTGGGCCGCAGCGAGCTTCTCGTCATGCGCAACCGCCGCTGGGTTCCGGAATAGCTTCTCCCTCTCCCCTTGCGAGAGCAGGCCGGGGTGAGGGGGCCGCGCGATGGATGTTCGCGTTGTGGCCACCCCTCCTCCCAGCCTCCTCCCGCAAGGGGAGAAGTTTATTTGCGTGTGCGGGTGGGAAGCGCGAACACGGTGACGCTTTCCACTTGCGATGACCATAGGAACTGGTCGATCGGCGTCGTGCTGACGACGGTGTAACCGGCGGCGTGCAACGCCTTGGCATCGCGCGCTAGGGCGCCAGGGTTGCAACTGACGTAGATCACCCTGGGCACGCCGGACGCCGCGATGCCGGGCATCTGGGCAACCGCGCCGGCATAGGGCGGGTCCAGCACGATTGCGGCGGCGCCGGCCAGTTCCTTGGCGCTGAGCGGCTGCCGGGCCAGGTCGCGCAGCACCGCCTCCACCCGGCGGCCGGCCACCGCCTTCCGCAACGCTTCATGGGACGGCGCGTCGCCTTCGTAGGCGATGGTGCGAGCCCGTTCGGCCAGCGCGAAGGTGAGGGTGCCGCAGCCGGCGAACAGCTCCACGAAACGGGCTCGCCCCACCAGCCGGTCCGACAACCCCGCCAGCACGGCAGCGGTGATCGCCTCCGCCCCGGACGCGGACGCCTGCAGGAACGTGCCCGGCGGCGGCGACACGGACACGCCGGCGACCAGCGTCTGCACCGCATGCAGCGTGCACGCCGGCTCCGGCATCCCGGCGTTGAGCGCCCAGGACACGCGGCAGGCGCCGACCTCCGCCGCCATCGCCGTCAGCTTGGCGCGGTCGGTGACCACCAGCGGGCCGTCGGTGCGCAACAGGATGTCCATGCCGCTGTCCAGCCGGTTGACCAGCGCCGACCCGGCCCGCCGCAACCCGGCGACCCCGGGCAACACCCGCCGCAGCGCGCCGATCAGGGCCACGATCGCCGGCTCCAGCACCAGGCAGGTGTGCAGGTCGACCACCGCCTGGCCGCGGTGCCGGTGCAGCCCGACGCGCACGCCGCCATCCTCCCGCACCAGCGCCAGGTCGACCCGGCGGCGCTGACCCGGCAAGGTGCGCGCGAGCGGCGCCGGCTGCACCGTGCCGAACCCCGCCCGCTCCAATGCGGCGACGAGTTGGCTGCTTTTCCAAGCGGCGTACGGCGCGTCCTGCCAATGCTGCAGCGTGCAGCCGCCGCAGGCGCCGAAATGCGGGCAGGGGGCAAGTTGCCGCTCCGGCGAGGGCGTCAGGATCTCGGCGTCGCCGGACCAGCCCTCGCCACGCCGGGTCAGCGCGAGCGGGCGGACCTGTTCGCCGGGAAGCGTGAGCGGGAGGTACAGCGTCTCGCCTATAGGCAGCATGGCGACGCCGTCGCCATCCGCGCCGATGCGGGCGACGACGGCGTCAGCCGAAGGCGGAGAGGCCGGTCTGGGCGCGGCCAAGGATCAGCGCATGCACGTCGTGCGTGCCCTCGTAGGTGTTGACGGCCTCAAGGTTCATCACGTGGCGGATGACGTGGTACTCGTCGGAGATGCCGTTGCCGCCGTGCATGTCGCGGGCGACGCGGGCGATGTCGAGCGCCTTGCCGCAGGAGTTGCGCTTGCACAGGCTGATCATCTCGGGCGCGGCGCGGTGCTCGTCCATCAGCCGGCCCAGGCGCAGCACGGATTGCAGGCCGAGCGTGATCTCGGTCTGCATGTCGGCCAGCTTCTTCTGGATCAACTGGGTGGCGGCGAGCGGGCGGCCAAACATGCTGCGGTTCATCGTGTAGTCGCGGGCGGCGTGCCAGCAGAACTCGGCGGCGCCCAGCGCGCCCCAGGAGATGCCGTAGCGCGCGTTGTTCAGGCAGGAGAACGGCCCGCGCAGGCCCTTCACGTTCGGCAGCATGTTCTCGGCCGGGACGAACACGTCGTCCATCATGATCATGCCGGTGACGCTGGCGCGCAGGCTGAACTTGCCGTCGATCTTCGGCGTGTCCAGCCCCTGCATGCCGCGCTCCAGGATGAAGCCGCGGATGTCGCCGGCATCGTCCTTCGCCCATACCACCAGCACGTCGGCGATCGGCGAGTTG
>CAXSFF010000558.1:0-3491 GCA_964236035.1 uncultured Acetobacteraceae bacterium | reverse complement strand
TTGGAAACTGGCCGGTGGGCAGGGCGGCGAGCGTGGCGGCGTATTTCCCGCGTTCATACTCGCTGGTGGCGAAGCGCCAGGGATCGGGGTCGGCGGCGTAGAGCTGCTCGAAATACGCTGGGTCGATGGAGGCAGTGCGCCGGGTCATGTCGGCTCCAGGTAAAGTTCGGTGGCGGTGTCAAACAGCGCCATGAAGCCGGGCTGCATCTGGAACCCCGCCGGGTCGTCGCCGATCAGCCCGGCGTATTGCGAGGCATGCGCCAGGATCGCCCGCCGCTTGGCGCCACGGTGGCGGGCGATGTCCAGGCGAACCCCGGCGGGTGGCGCGTCGAGGGCATGGTCCGGCGGCAACGTCAGGCCCCAGACCGGGTACGAGCGATGCACCAGCTTCGCCTGCCGGGCGGCCAGGACGGCGATGCGGTGCGCCGCTTCGTGGTCGCAATGCGGGTCGTGCCGCCACGGCGCCAGGATCGCGTCGCATCCGTGTTGCCGGGCCAGCGCGGCGACGCGGGAGGCGGCTTCATGCAGACCGGAGCCTTCGGCCGGAGCGTTGGCATCGGGATAGGCCAGGAACGCGACATGATCCGCCGGCAGCCCAAGGCAGGCGACGGCCGCGATCGTCTCCACCTGGCGCAGGGCACGCAGCCGCTCGGCGGGGTAAGCGCGGGAGTTCGGGTGCGACGCGGCCCCATCGGTCAGCACCACGACCAAAGGCGACACGCCGCGCGCGCAGGCCTCGGCGATCAGGCCGCCGCAGCCGAGGCTCTCGTCGTCCGGATGCGGCGCCAGCACCAGGGCGCGTCCGGGTACCACTTCCGCCAGGTCCGCCACCGGCAGCGTGGCGGCGGCGGCCCAGAACGCAGCGGCCGTGATCAAGCGCCCATGCCATGCGCGGCAGCCTCGGTCAGCACCATGTCGGAGGCGGGCTGCCGCAGGTAGGTGCCGAGATCGCGGCACAGGCGCTCGACCGGGTTGGGCCGCAGGAACGCGGCGACGCCGAGCGAGCGCTGCACCAGGGTGATGGCCTCCAGACACGCGCGCTCCACCGCCAGCCGGGCGAAGTTCACGTAGGCGATGGCGTCAGCAGGGCCGGAGTCGACGTTCTCGGCGCGGGTCGCGGCTTCCTGCACCCACAGCCGGGCGGTCTCGCGGGCGATCATCGCCTCGCCCATGCGCGCCTGCTGATGCGGGTCGCCCGTGCGGCCGCGGGCGGCGAGTTGGCGGATCGCCTCCGCCACCAAATCCTGTAGGCCGCCCAGGGTGACGGCGGAGGTGCGCCAGGCCCCCGTGGAGAAATCTGGCTCGCGCAGGTAGTCGCCGGGTGCGCCGAATGGCATGGCGGGCGCGTCGTCGAACTGCACCTGGCCGGTGTTGGCGGCCCGCATGCCCTGCATCCCGCCGGCCAGCTTGCTGACGATGACGCCACGGTCCAGCGCCGCCACAGCAAGGCGGATGCCGTCCTGCGTCTCGGCAGTGACCACGGCGCGGGTGGCGTGCCCGGCGGCGGAGCAGAATTGCTTGCCGCCGGTCAGGCTGCCGTCGAGACGCAGCGGACCGTGCGGCGGGTCGGTGACCCAGAGTGCGAACAGGTGCCCAGCGGCGGCCTCCTGCGCGACGGCGGCGATGACCTGTGGCCCACCGTAGCGGACCACCAGGCGTAGGGCGTTGACATGCGCCTCGAAGACCCGGCCGACGGCGAGGCTGCCGCGGCCCAAGGCCATCAGCACCGCCATGGTGGCGGACGCGGTATCCGGCTGCGTGCCCAGCCC
This sequence comes from uncultured Acetobacteraceae bacterium, assembly GCA_964236035.1. Taxonomy (GTDB): domain Bacteria; phylum Pseudomonadota; class Alphaproteobacteria; order Acetobacterales; family Acetobacteraceae; genus CAXSFF01. Next base: position 1,722 of record CAXSFF010000558.1, on the reverse strand, counting down.
GTAGCCCCCGAAGGCATGCGGCATCGGCGCCAGCAACGCCCCCATGGCAGCCAAGGCAGCGAGGTCGTCCGTAGGGAAACCTGCCGCCTCGTCCAACGCCGCGGCCCGTTCCCGCATCCGTGGCGTCAGGGCATCGACGCGGGCCAGCAGGTCGGTGAGGTCATCCACCCGCAGCGAACGCGACGCCAGGCGGCAAGGTTCAGTCGCCGGCAGCGCCCGTCGGCACCGCGCCCATCTTCTCCGCCAGGGTCGACAGCCGGCGGCGGCGCTGCGGCGCCAGCCAGGCCTGCAGCCGGTCGAGGTACAGGTAAATCACGGGCGTGGTGTAGAGCGTGAGGATCTGGCTCAGGATCAGGCCGCCGACCATCGCGAAGCCGAGCGGCTTGCGCAGCTCCGACCCGGCGCCGCTGCCCAGCATCAGCGGCAGGCCGGACAGGATCGCCGCCATCGTGGTCATCAGGATCGGACGGAACCGCAGCAGGCAAGCCTGGCGGATGGCGTCGAACGGGCCCATGCCCTCCTTGCGCTGCGCGTTGATGGCGAAATCGACCATCATGATGCCGTTCTTCTTGACGATGCCGATCAGCAGGATGACGCCGATCAGCGCGATGATCGACAGGTCGTACTTGGCCATGAACAGCATCAGGAACGCGCCCACGCCCGCCGACGGCAGCGTCGACAGGATGGTCAGCGGCAGGATGTAGCTCTCATATAATATGCCAAGGATGATGTAGACGGCGATCAGCGCGGCGGCGATCAGGTAGGGCTGGCTGCTCAGCGAGGACTGGAACGCCTGCGCCGTGCCCTGGAACGTGCCGCGCAGCGTCGACGGCGCGCCCATCTGCGCCATCATCTCGTTGATCTGCGTCACCGCCTCGCCGAGCGCCGCACCCGGCGCCAGGTTGAACGACAGCGTCACCGCGGGGAACTGGCTCTGGTGCGACAGCGACAGCGGCACCACGGGGTTGGTGTCGACGTGCACCAGCGTGCTCAGCGGCACCGCCTGCCCGGCGCTGGACTTCACGTACAGCTTGCCCAGCGTGTCCACGTCGCCCTGCATGCCCGGCGGCACCTCCAGGATCAGGTGGTAGGAGTTGATCTGGGTGAAGTATTGGGTCACCTGCCGCTGGCCGAACGCGTCGTACAGCGTGTCGTCGATCTGCTGCGGCGTGATGCCGAAGCGCGACGCCACGTCGCGGTCGATGGTGAGCGTCGCCGCCGTGCCCGCCATCTGCTGGTCGGTGGCGACGTCGCGCAGGGTGCTCAGGCCCTTCATCTTGTCCAGCACCTTGGGCGACCAGCTATAGAGCTGGGCGATGTCGGCGTCCTGCAGCGTGTACTGGTACTGCGTGCGCGACAGGCGGCCGCCGACGTTGATGTCCTGCGGCGCCTGCAGGAACAGCTCGGCACCCTCGATGCCGCGCGCCTTGCGGGACAGGCGGGTGATGATCTGGGCCGCCGTCGAGGTGCGCTCCTCCCAGGGCTTGAGCGCGATCAATATCTTGCCGTTGTTGCCGGTCTGCGCACCGTAGCCGGCGCCGATGCTGGAAGAGTAGCCGGCCACGTCCGGGTCCTCGCCGACCATCTTCGCCAACGCCTGCTGACGCCGGCCCATCTCTTCGAACGAGATGTCCTGCGAGCCCTGCGTGGTGCCATAGAGCGTGCCGGTGTCCTGCTGCGGGAAGAAGCCCTTCGGGATGACGACGAACAGTCCGACGGTGG
>CAXSFF010000557.1:0-3491 GCA_964236035.1 uncultured Acetobacteraceae bacterium | reverse complement strand
GGTTTTGGCCGCGTGGTGTTCGACCTTCCCCAACTCGACGGCTTCAGCGTCGAAAGGTTGGCCGACCTGGCGATCATCCATTTCAATGGAGCGGGAGCCATCCCCGGGTCTGATGGCGGCACTCGCAACATCACCGCGGTTCGCGGCGGCGAGGGACAGGCTCAGATCGAGGTGGCCACTGGTTCGCGCCTGCACTCGATCCGCGTAGGCAACCGCGTGATCATAGACGTGCTGGACCCAGCCCGGCCGTCGACGCAGGTCCGCAAGGCGGCCGTCGCCCCGGCGAGCCACGCCCTTGTCGAAACCCCACCGGCCCTGGCGCCGGTCGTAGCGCCCACCGCCAGTCCGCCGGCTGCGGCCCCGGCCGATATGGCTGTCGCAAGCGCGACACCCATGGCGCCAGTCACTCAAGCGCCTCTTGCACCCCGCGGCGACCTGGCTGTTGAGGCGCCGGCGCTCGTACCTCCTCTGTCAGCGGTGCCAGCGCTCGCCGCCGCTTCGCAGCCAAGTGCCTTGGCGGCGTCCCGCATGGACCTGTCGCCCGGCGTCGGCGGCAGTGGCGCCCTGTTGCCGTTTGCCGCCCAGGTCGGCGCTGCTGCGTTCCGCCGTGACGGCATCGCATGGATCGTCTTCGACAAACGGCGTCCCATCGACCTGGCGGCGTTGCACGACGACCCGCTGCTGGCGAGCGCCACCGTGCAGCTGCTGACGGCGGCAACCTTCGTGCGGTTGCCGCTTGCCGACGGCATGTCGTTGCGCCTTGCACGCCAGCCGGAGGGCTGGGCGGTCACCGTTCTGCCGGACGCCGCTGCCATCACCCCGATCGCCCCCGTCAGCCAGGACGACCATCTCCTGCTGCCATCCGCCGCGCCGGGCAACGTGGTGGTGGTGCCGGACCCGGAAACGGGGCAAAACCTGCTTGTCGGCACCCTGCGCGGCTCCCCGGCCGGTGTCCCCGTCGCCTATCGATCGCCGGAGTTCGTGGTGCAGCCGACATGGCAAGGCGTGCTGGTCGAGCCGTTGTCCGACCGGGTGAGCCTCCACGCCAGCCCTGACGGGTTTACCCTGGCGACCGGCAGCGACCTGCCGCCGCCGCCGTCGACCGCTCTCTCCCAGGCTGCCTTCCTGACCCGGCGCTTCGACTTCCCATCGGACACATCGGCTGCCCTGCTGCGCCGGTTGCAGTCGCAGGTGGCGGAAGCCGGGCAAGCGCCACCGCTGTCCCGCGCGCGGCCCCGCCTGGCGGCGGCGCAAAGCATGATTGCTCTCGGGATGGGCGCGGAGGCGCAGTCGGTTCTGCGGTTGGCGGCGGAAGAGGACCCTCGCCTGGGCAACGACCCGGATGCGCAAGGCTTGTTTGCCATAGCCGCTCTGTTGAGCGGGCGCGACGCCGAGGCCATGGGCCTCACGGCACCCGCGTTGTCTGGCACCGACGAGGTCGCGCTCTGGCGGGCGGTCCGCACGGCGCAGCATCAGGAGGGTTCGCCGGAAGCAGCACCGGTCCTTGCGGCTACCCTGCCGCTGATCCTGTCGTATCCCGATGCGCTGCGAGACCGGCTGCTGCCGCTCGTGGTCGAGACGATGGCGTTGGGTGGCGCGCCACAGGCCGCCGATGCTGTGCTGGCGGCGCGCAAGGACGACCCCCGCCTGGCCTATGCCCGGGCTTTGCGCCTGGAGGCCGTGGGCGACACTGGCCCGGCGCTGGCGGCGTATGATGCCCTGGCGCAAGGACGGGACCGTCTCGCCAGCAGCCGGGCGGCGTTGCGGGCAACCCTGTTGCGCCTGGCGGCTGGGATCATGACGCCGACCACTGCCGCCGACTCCTTGGAGGGCCAGTTCCTGGGTTGGCGCGGCGACGACCGCGAGCGCGACCTGCGCCTGCGTGTGGCCGCTTTGCGTGCCCAAGCTGGAGCATGGCGTCCGGCGTTCGATCTGTTGCGCGAGACCGCAACGCTGTATCCTGAAGGCGCCGAACTCATCAATGGGCGTAGGACGGAGTTGCTGGTTCAGCTGTTGAGTGGGCCGCAGGCGACCGCTATCCCCGCCTTCGACCTGGTGGCCCTCGCCGAGGAAAACGCCGAGTTCGTGGCGACGGCGGCTTCGGCCGAAATCAGCGGGCTGCTGGCGGACAAGCTGGTCAGCCTTGATCTGCCCCGTCGCGCCGGACCGGTGCTCGATCGGATGATGCGCGCCGCGGCGCCTGGCGCTTCCCAAGCGGCCCTCGGGCTTCGCCTTGCCGCGGTCCGCTTCGGCGACGGCGACGACGCTGGCGCCGCAGCGGCTCTGGACGCGTCGAGCGCCGCTGATCTGCTGCCGCCGTTGCTGGAGCAGCGGGTTCTGCTGAGCGCTCGTATCGCGGCGCGGCGCGGCAGCCCTGGGGCTGCCGCTGCCTCGCTTGCGGCACTGGGTTCGCCAGCGGCCGACGATTTGCGCGCAACCCTGCTGACCACTGCCCATGAGTGGCGTGGGGCGCAGCGGGCGACGCAGGACCTGGCCGACAAGACCGTCCCTGCCGTTGGCCCGATCGATGCCACCGGGCAGGACACTCTGCTGCGCCTTGCAACAGCTCAGCAGCGGGCTGGCGACAGTGCCGCGCTGTATGCGCTTGGCAGGCAGATGGCTGGCCGCATGACCGGACCTCGCGCAGATATGTTCCGGCTGCTGACGGCGGCGCCGGTCAACGCGGTCGGGGACCTGCGGCGGGCATCGACCGAAATCGCACTCGCGCGTAGCATTCCAAGCTCTCTGGCAGCGATCGGCTCGAAATAGCGGAGCGAAGGAGCTTTAATGCATCTTGATGCACTCAAGAGTTCTTAATCTGTTGAGCCACTTAGCCGCCTTTTAGCTTTTCATGTTACCGCCGACATCCAGATGCCACTTGCGTCGTCTTGTGACAGGGCCTATGTCCCGCCCTCTTCAGGCCCTAGGGGACGATCCCGTCCAACAGGCCGTCTGCTGGTTTGGGGGTACGTGATGAACGCACTTGCTCAACTGGGGATGGTCTCGGAGCTTCCGAGCGAGAACCAGACGACATTCGCTACTCTCCCCGTGTTTGAGGGGGAGGAGAGGAAGGACTACTTTGTAGAGAAGGACGGCATGAAATTCGCCGGAACACACCTTCTCGCGGATCTGTGGGGAGCCACCAATCTGGCCGACCCGGTGCATATCGATACGGCGTTGCGGGCCGCGGCCATTCAGGCCGGGGCGACGATCCTGCACAGCCACTTCCACCACTTTTCGCCCAATGGCGGGGTGTCCGGCGTCGTGGTGCTGGCGGAGAGTCACATCTCCATCCACACCTGGCCGGAACGCGACTTCGCGGCTGTCGACATCTTCATGTGTGGCGAGTGTAACCCACATGACGCGATCCCCGTGCTGCAAGCAGCCTTCGAGCCCGCCCGGGTGGACCTCGACGAGCAACGGCGGGGACGGGTGTTCTAAGCCCGGCAGACGCAGGTCACGCCCGCGTCGCCATGATTCTAGACACTGAA
>CAXSFF010000556.1:0-3493 GCA_964236035.1 uncultured Acetobacteraceae bacterium | reverse complement strand
TTTGCGGCATGGTCATGATCCTCTGGTTCGGACAGGCCGAGGTCCGTCCTGGCGCACACGGGTGGGCAACCGGGGCGGCTGCCGGCGTGCCGTCGCCGTTTGTGGTCCCGTATCCGACGCTAGCCGCGGCAGGCAGGGCGCCGGCAGGATCGGAAACTACTCACCAGCCCTCCGCTCCAGGCCCCGGCCGCTGGCGGCTCATGGGTGGTCTCCGTCCCTGTTCCCGTGGCCCCTGTTCCCGTCGCGACGAACGGCCCAGCCTGCGTGCCCGGAGCCAGCGCGAACCCGCCCGGATCAGGAAGGCTTGAGCGCGATGCCGAAGACGCCTGCAGGCGAAATCCCCGGGAACCGCATCCCCGACGGGGTCGTGGCGAGCGGGGCAAAGGCGGCCGGCCTGCTGCCGGACGCCGCCACGCCGACCATCCCGACTCGCCGGGTCCCAACCCACTGGGCCGACGATGCCGCCACGCGGCTGGCCGCCTGCGCGTCGGGCGTGCCGGCGGCGCGGGGCGGCCGATGACCGCCTCGATCCTGACGCTGAACGCCGGGTCGTCGAGCCTGAAGTTCGCGCTGTTCGACGCCGGGTCGCTGACGGCCACAGCGCGGGGCGAGATCGAGAACCTCGGCAACGCCCCGCACCTGCGCGCGCGAGACCCTGCGGGGGCCGTGCTGGCGGAGCAGCGTTGGCCCGCGGGCCTGGCCGATCCCTACGCCACCGCGCTCGACGCGCTGATGACGTTCGCGGAGGCGCATCTCGGCGAAGGCGGGCTGGGCGCGGTCGGCCACCGGGTCGTGCACGGCGGCACCGATCATGGAGCGCCGGAGCGCGTGACGCCCGCCCTGCTGGTGGCGCTGGCGGCGCTGACGCCGCTCGACCCGCTGCACATGGCGCACAACCTGGCACCCATGCGCGCAATCGCCGCCACCCGCCCGGCCTTGCCGCAGGTCGCGTGCTTCGACACCGCGTTCCACCGCACCATGCCCCCGGTGGCGCAGCGCATCGCCCTGCCCCGCGCCATCGTCGGGGACGGCGTGCGGCGCTACGGGTTCCACGGCCTGTCCTACGAGTACATCGCGTCGCAGCTGGCGACGGTGTCGCCTCGGTTGGCGGCGGGGAAGGTGATCGTCGCGCATCTGGGGTCGGGCGCCAGCCTGTGCGCGCTCGAAGCGGGACGCAGCATCGAGACCACCATGGGGTTCAGCGCCCTGGACGGGCTGGTGATGGGGACGCGATGCGGCAGCCTCGATCCGGGCGTGATCCTGTACCTGGGCCAGCAGGGGCACAGCTTCGCCGACATCACGGACATGCTCTACCACCGCTCCGGCCTGCTGGGCGTCTCCGGAATCAGCGACGACGTGCGCGTGCTGCTGGCGAGCGAGGAGCCCAACGCGAAGGCGGCGCTGGAGCTGTTCGGCTACCGTCTGGCCGGCCTCGCGGGATCGCTGGCGAGCGCGCTCGGCGGGCTGGACGGCCTGGTGTTCACCGCCGGGATCGGCGAGCACGCCCCGCCCGTGCGCGCCGCGGTCTGCGCCCGGCTCGCCTGGCTGGGCGTGCGGCTGGACGGCGCCGCCAACGCTGCGGGCGCCGGGCTGATCAGCGCGGCCGACAGCGCCATCGAGGTCAGGGTCATCGCGACGGACGAGGAGGCGATGATCGCCCGCCACACGCGGACGATCCTGCGCGGGGGCGCCACCTGAACGCCCGACCGGAGGCCGTCAGGAACCTGGCGGCACCGTTGCGTTTTCACAGGAAAGCAAGACTCTTCTTTTTCTGAAGAAAAAGAAGCAAAAAGACTTTGCCCATGGGGTCACGGACGCCTGGCTGGCTCGGAGCCCTTATGGGCAGAAGTTCTTTGGTTCTTTCTTTCAAGAAAGAACATGCTTTCTGTTCGTTGCCGCGCATGGGAACGGAGCTGGCAGGCCCGTGACAGCCTCTACGCGGCCCAGGTCAGCATGAGGCCGAAGTCGCCGATCGTGCCGTGCGCGAAGCTCAGGGTGGGGGCGTCCAGCCCGAAGCCCTTCGGCCTCAGGTCATGGTCCCAGCGCCGGTAGATCTCGCCTGCCTCGCCGGGCAGCGTCCTCTCCCAGCCTTCCTCCACGTTGGCGATCGCACGCCCGCCATCGCTGCAGACGTCGGAGGGGAAGCGCAACAGGAGCAGCTGCTTCTCGCCATTCCTTGCAGCCAGCTCGGCATGATCGAGAAGCTCCTGCCAGGACTCGTCGGTCACGCGCTGTTCGAGCACCGCCTTGACCTGCCTCTCGCGTTCGATGGCCGTGACGCGCTTGGCTTCGGCGGCCTGATCGAACTTGGCCTGCTCGGATGCGGTCACCAGGTCGCGGAAGCCGTCGGCCGAGATGCCGGACGTCGGCTTCGATGCGACAGGGCGCTCCGGCGTGTCGGGAACGGCGGCGTGGTGCGTCCCGCCGCCAAGCGATTGCAGCATCCCGTAGAGGCCGCCGCTCGTCCTGGAGGCTTCAGCCGCGGTCTTTGGCAAACGGGCGACGAGATCGAGCAGGTCGGCGCGGCTGATGATCCCGACCAGCTTGCCGTCGAGCACGACGGGAAGCCGCTTGATGCCGTGGCGGTGGCCCTGATGCGCGAAGCCGCGGTGCCGGGCATGGCGGCCGGCGCGCCATGAGGTACATCGACGAGTACCGCGACGGCACGTTGGCCTGCTCGATCGCCGCCACCATCGCCGCCGAGGCAATCCCCGGCCAGCATTACTGGTTCATGGAGTTCTGCGGCGGCCACACGCACGCGATCTCGCGCTACGGGATCGAGGACCTGCTGCCCGCGAACGTGCAGATGGTGCACGGGCCGGGCTGCCCGGTCTGCGTGCTGCCAGTGGGGCGGATCGACGACGCGATCCGGCTCGCCATGCGGCCCGAGGTCACCCTGTGCAGCTACGCCGACCTGATGCGGGTGCCGGCCACCGGCGGCCACAGCCTGCTCAAGACGAAGGCAGCGGGCGCCGACATCCGGATGGTCTACTCCACCCTGGACGCGCTCCGCATCGCCGAGGCCGAGCCGGGGCGCGAGGTGGTGTTCCTCGCCATCGGCTTCGAGACCACCACCCCGCCGACCGCGCTCGCGGTCCAGCTGGCCCAGAGGAAGCGGCTGGCGAACTTCACGGTGTTCTGCACCCACGTCCTGACGCCCTCCGCGATCCGCGCCATCCTCGACGCCCCGCCGACGGTGCCCGCAGCGTCAGGATCGACGGCTTCGTGGGCCCGGCGCGTGTCAGCACGGTGATCGGGACGGCGCCGTACGAGGGCCTGGCCGCGGCGTACGCCAAGCCGGTCGTGGTGGCGGGGTTCGAGCCGCTGGACGTGGTGCAGGCGATCCTGATGCTGGTGCGCCAGGTGAACGCCGGGCGGCACGAGGTGGAGAACCAGTACATCCGCGCCGTCACCGCGTCCGGCAACCTGATCGCGGCGTTGACCAGCCCTCACCGGGTGATCCAGGTGAAATCTTAGTTCAGCGTGATGCCGG
>CAXSFF010000555.1:0-3494 GCA_964236035.1 uncultured Acetobacteraceae bacterium | reverse complement strand
GCCAGCCGAACGGGGCGGTGCTGCTGGCTGCGGCCGGGCTGGCGGAGCGGTTCGGCGCCGGCGTGATCGGCGTCGCCGCCTGCCAGCCGATCCAGCTCGTCTATAGCGACGGCTACATCGCCGGCGATGTGTTCGAGAAGGATCGCGAGGAAAAGGAGCGCGAGGTCGCCGAGGCCGAAGCCGCGTTCCGCGCTGCGTTCCAGGCGCGCAGCAACGTGCCAGGACATCTGCTGGAATGGCGCTCGACCGTAACGCTTGTACCGTCCTGCGGCTGGGTGGCCGACCAGGCCCGCTGCGCCGACCTAGTGATCACGGGCGTGGCTCCCCCGGCCGATCCCTTCGACCCCAGCCGCCGGATCAACACGGGCGAGCTTGTCATGCAGGCTGGCCGGCCCGTGCTGGTCGTGCCACATGGCGCGGACGGGCCGGGGCCAGACCACACGGGGCTGGACCACATCATGGTTGCCTGGAAGGACACGCGCGAGACCCGGCGCGCGGTGCTGGACGCACTGCCGCTGCTGCAACGGGCCGCCCGGGTCAGCGTCGTCGAGGCCGCGGCCAAGGACGACATGGCCGATGCCCACCTGCACGTGGCGGACGTGACCGCCTGGCTCGCCCGGCACGGCGTCACGGCGAGCGGCCAAGCGGTGCCGTCAAGCGGCGGCGACGCCGCGCAGTTGGACGCCGTCGCCCGGGACTGCGGCGCAGACTTGGTCGTCGCCGGCGCCTACGGCCACAGCCGCGTGCGCGAATGGGCACTAGGCGGCGTGACGCGCAGCCTGCTGATGCACAGCAGCCGGTGTTCGCTGCTGTCGCACTAGGCGGCGCAGCGCAGCGGGGCTCTGGAGGACATATAATGCAAGCGATGATGCTGCGACGCCTCGGCGACGCCCTGGAATGGACCGAGCTGCCCGATCCGGCGCCGGAACCGGGCATGATCCGGGTCAAGGTTGCCGCCGGCGTGGTCTGCCGCACCGACCTGCACGTTGTGGACGGCGAGCTGCCCAACCCGGTCCTGCCGATCATCCCCGGCCATGAGATCGTCGGACGGATCGACGCAGTGGGGTCCGGCGTCGAGGGCTTGCGGCTGGGCGAGCGGGTCGGCATCCCCTGGCTCGGCCACACCTTCGGCGTTTGCCCCTGCTGCCGGGAGCAGCGGGAGAACCTGTGCGACTGCCCGCTGTTCACCGGATTCACGCGCGACGGCGGCTTCGCGACGGCCACGGTCGCTGATGCGCGCTTCGCGTTCCCGCTGGGGGAGGCGGGCGATGACGCGGCCCTGGCCCCGCTGCTGTGCGCCGGGCTGATCGGCTGGCGGTCGCTGGGAATTGCGGGGTCGGGCAAGGCGCTGGGCCTGTTCGGCTTCGGCGCCGCCACCCACATCATCGCCCAGGTCGCGTGCTGGCAGGGCTGGTCCTTCTATGCTTTCACCCGGCCGGGCGACCTGGCCACCCAGGCGTTCGCCCGCAGCCTCGGTGTGGTGTGGGCAGGCGGCTCGGACGAGGCGCCGCCGCAGCCGCTCGACGTCGCGATCATCTTCGCCACCGTGGGCGACTTGGTGCCGGTGGCGTTGCAGGCCGTCCGCAAGGGTGGCCGCGTCGTCTGCGCCGGCATCCATGTGTCGGACATCCCCGGCTTCCCCTACCGGCTGCTGTGGGAGGAGCGGCAGCTCCTGTCCGTCGCCAACCTGACCCGGCAGGACAACCTCGACTTTCTACACCTCGCGCCGAGCATGGGCATCACGGCCCAGGTCACGCGCTACCCACTGGCTCCGGCCAACCAGGCCCTGGCCGACCTGCGCGCCGGCCGGTTCGAGCGTGCCGCGGTCCTGGTGCCTTGACTGCGGGTGCCCAGCGGCGGGTGCTTTGACGTCTGCCCGGTCTGGCCACACCAGCCGCCACCGGCCGGCGACGAGGCAGGTCTGCAGGAGGACGCTCCGGTCGGCGCCGGACCTGAACACATGATGTTACTGCACGGCCCGGCAGTCGCGTCCGGGGCTCTGGTACACGCGCTGCACCGTCAGCGTGCCGACGTCGCCTGACGACGGCTCGGCCCAAGTCTCGGACGCGCCGACCACCGCCGGGCGCGGTTGCAGAAGCCGGCGCGCGGCATCGTCGGCCTGCACCAGGTCGGCCCGGTCCAGAAACGGCCCTCGGTTGCCGAAGAACCCGGTGATCTGCGCGCGTGCGCCGGTGCTGGCCATGAGCAGCGGCGGAAGGAGGAGGCGGGCAAGTCTCGGCACGGAGTCGATGCTCCTGGTGATACTGCTTGGGGTTCGCAGCTCTGAGTGCTGTGCCCGTGGCTACCAAAGCCGGCCTAAGTGGCAGGCGCTTATACACAAGAATGCCGCCCGCCGGCTTGGCCCGGCAGCCTCGGAGTCTACCCGTCAAGCCAACCGGGACGGCTGGCAGTGCCGGGCCAGGGCGTACCTGGGTAGTTTCCGATCCTGCGCGGCAGGTCCACATCCTAGCGTCGTTGAGAACTAGATGCATTGCGGGTTCGCGCGCCATGCCTGGCAGGCCGGCAATCGGCAGCATCCAGCAAGCTGCGCTTGGTTGGGCTGACCGGCGCAGCAGGTCCGGCCAACAACATCGATCAGCCCCGGAAGCACATATGACCAAGCCGTCAGGTAAACACCAGGCTGTGACGCCAGCCCAGAAGATGCAGTTCCTCGCCGAGGCGGACCGCCTCACGTTGGGCGCAATGTTCACCAACCCCCTGCCCCCCATCGGTTGGCACAAGGCCGTCGCGCTGTTCGACATCCTCGGCACCGTCGAGCCACAGGCGGATGACGACTACGCCTTCCGGATCGGCGCCGAGCACCACGTCGTGCACAAGCCGCGAGACGCGGACCTGTCGGCGTCCGAGGTGGTGGACCTGCGCCACCTCGTCGAGCGCGCCGGACTGGCCCCCACCCTGCCGGCCAGCCACGCCTACCCGGCGCCCCGGCCTCTGCCGGCCGTCCCGGGCCTGCTGGTCGCGATGAACCACCACGGGGCCAGGGTGTTCCAGATCGACGCCATCTCCGCCGACCCGGCCGTGCACACGATCAAGCCCTACGACCCGCACGGCTACCTGCACCACCTGACCCACAAGGACGAGCCGCGGGAACACGGCCAGCGTGCGGCCGAGGACCCTGCCTACTACGAGCGCATCGCCCAAACCGTCATGGCCGGGGCGCACATCGTGGAGGTCGGCCATGGGCACGGCCACAGCGACGCGGCGCACCACATGATCGAATACTTGCAGACCCATCACCGCGAGTTCTATGGCCGCACTGTGACCGAGGTGGTGGCGGACCTATCCAGCCTGACGGAGCCGCAGCTCCTCGACCTCGGCCGCCGTGCCCTACGCGAGCAGGCCGCACAGCCGTCTGCATGCGGGCAGGCAGCGCCGCACGGCAACCTTAGAGGGGGGCCAGCATGACGACGCTCGAGATCCGGGAACGGGCGTTCGAGGCGAAGTTCGCGCACGACGAGGAGTTCCGGTTCCTC
>CAXSFF010000554.1:0-3495 GCA_964236035.1 uncultured Acetobacteraceae bacterium | reverse complement strand
CTGCGCCAGCACGGCCAGCCGCGGGGCGTTCAGGCTGGCGTGGTCCCAGCCCATGCGCATCTTCAGCGTGACGGGCACGGGCACCGCGCGGGCGGTCGCCTCCAGGATGCGGGCGGCGGCAACCTCGTCGCGCATCAGGGCGGAGCCGGCCATCTGGCCGACCGCGACCTTCTTCACGGGGCAGCCGAAGTTGATGTCGATCAGGTTGGCGCCGCGGCCCTCGGCAATGCGCGCCGCCTCCGCCATCGCCACGGGGTCGCAGCCGGCGAGCTGGATCGCGTTCGGACCGTCGCCCTCGACGCTGGCCATGCGCAGGGTGGCCTGGTTCTCCCGCACCATGGCCCAGGACGCGATCATCTCCGACACCACCATGCCCGTGCCCAGCCGCTTGGCCAGGCGGCGGAACGGCAGGTCGGTCACGCCGGACATCGGCGCCAGCACCACGGGGGTCTCGATGGTGACGGCGTGGGCACCGCTGCCAAGCACAAGCGGGCGGATGGTTGTGCTGCCTATCATTTGGGCAAACTATCCCCCGGCGCGCTAGTCTGCAAATGGTTCCCTGTGGATTGACGATGGTGGAACGATCGCGCATTGCTCCGGCCATGCGCATCGCAGCCATACTGGTCGCCGCCGGCACCGGCAGCCGCTTCGGCGGCGATTCTCCCAAGCAATTCACCCTGCTCGCAGGCAAGCCTGTCATCCGGCACGCGGCGGAGGCGCTGCTGCCGCACGTGATGGCGTTGCAGCCGGTCGGTGATGCCGAGTCGATCGATGCGGCGCTGGCCGGGCTGGCGACGCTGCCGCCTGTGCCCGGTGGCGCGACCCGGCAGGCCAGCGTCGCCGCCGGGCTGGAGGCGCTGGTGCCGCACGCGCCCGACCTGGTGCTGGTGCACGACGCGGCGCGCCCGTTCCTGCCCGCGGGCACGATCCCTGCCCTGCTGCACGCGTTGCGCACGCATGACGGCGCGATCCCGGCGGTCCCCATCGCCGACACGCTGAAGCGGGTGCAGTCCGGGCGCATCGCCGGCACGGTGCCGCGTGACGGGCTGTTCCGGGCGCAGACTCCGCAGGGGTTCCGTTATCAATTGCTGCGCGCGCTGCATTCCACCAGCAACGGTGCGGCCACCGACGATGCCGCCTTGCTGGAGTTGGCGGGCCACCCGGTGGCGATCGTTGCCGGGTCGGACGACAACATCAAGCTCACCTATCCGGAGGACCGCGTGCGGTTGGAACGCGCTTTGATGCCCACCTTGCAGCCACGCGTGGGAACGGGGTTCGACGTGCACGTGCTGGAGGCTGGCCGTCCCATGGTGCTGTGCGGCGTGACGGTGCCGCACGAGCTTGGGCTGGCGGGCCATTCCGACGCCGACGTGGGCATCCACGCGCTCTGCGACGCGATCTACGGCGCGCTGGCGGAGGGCGATATCGGCCGCCATTTCCCGCCCAGCGAGGCCGCCTGGAAGGATGCCGACAGCGCACGGTTCCTGCGCCATGCCGCCGAGCGGATCGCGGCGCGCGGCGGTGTGCTGAGCAACGCGGACGTGACGCTGATCTGCGAGCGGCCGAAGATCACGCCGCACGCGTCCGCGATGATGGCGCGGCTGGCGGAGCTGCTCGGCGTCGAGCCGGGGCGCGTCTCGGTCAAGGCCACCACCAGCGAGCGGCTCGGCTTCACCGGGCGCGGCGAGGGCATCGCGGCGCAGGCCGTGGCGACGGTGCTGCTGCCGGCGTAACCGCTGCCTCCTTCTTTCCCCCTCCCCTTGCGGGAGGGGTTAGGGGAGGGGTCCGGCGGCACTGTGTCGCGTGCGGCTACCCCTCCTCCCGGCCTCCTCCCGCAAGGGGAGGAGGAGTGTAGCAGGGTTCAGCCGCCGTAGACCGGCTTGCGCTTCTCCAGGAACGCGGCCATCCCCTCCTTCTGGTCGGCGGTGCCGAACACCGACAGGAACAGCGCGCGCTCGGTGGCGACGCCCTGGGTCAGCGTGGTCTCGAAAGCGGCGTTGACGGCGCGCTTGACCAGCAGCGCGGCGGTGCGGGACTGCGCGGCGATGGTGGCGGCGATCTTCAGCGCCTCCTCCACCAGCTCCGTGGCCGGGAACACGCGGGCGACCAGGTTGGCGCGCTCCGCCTCGGCGGCGTCCATCATCCGCCCGGTCAGGCACAGGTCCATCGCCTTCGATTTGCCCACCGCGCGGGTGAACCGCTGCGAGCCGCCCGCTCCCGGCGGCACGCCAAGGGTGATCTCCGGCTGACCGAACTTCGCCGTGTCGGCGCAGACGATCAGGTCGCACATCATCGCCAGCTCGCAGCCGCCGCCCAGCGCGAACCCGGCGACCGCCGCGATCACCGGCTTGCGCACGCGCAGGACGGTCTCCCACGGCGCGATGAAGTCGTCGGTCAGCACGGCGGGATAGGTGCGCCCGTGCATCTCGCGGATGTCGGCCCCGGCGGCGAAGGCGCGTTCGGACCCCGTCAGCACGATGGCGCCAATCGCCGGGTCGGCGTCGAAGGCGAGCAGCTGCTGGCCCAGCTCGGCCATCAGCTGGTCGCACAACGCGTTCAGCGCCTTGGGCCGGTTCAGGCGGATCAGCCCGACAGCGCCGTGGGTCTCGACCAGGATCATCTCAGGCATCGGCATCTCCCTATATTCTTGTGGTCAACGTTGCGTCTGCGGACAATAGAACGTGCTGCGCGCGGATTGCACCCGGCGCGCGACCCCGGCGCAAGCCGGCAACCCCGGGCAGCGCTCGCACGGCAGGCCCTCGCGGCCATACACCTTCCACGCGTGCTGGAAATAGCCCAGCTCGCCGTCCGGCTGCACGTAGTCGCGCAGGCTCGACCCGCCGGCCGCGATCGCCTCCGTCAGCACCGCGCGGATCGCCCGCACCAGCCGCGCCGACCCGGCTGCGGACACATTACCGGCCAAACGGTCGGGCGCGATGCGGGCGCGGAACAGCGCCTCGCAGACATAGATGTTGCCCAGCCCGGCGACGATGCGCTGATCGAGCAACGCGGCCTTGATCGGCGTGCGGCGGCCGGCCAGCGCCGCGTGCAGCACGGCGGGCGTGAACTCCGGCGCCAACGGTTCCGGCCCCATGCCGGCGAGCAGGCGGTGCGCGTCCTCCGCCGCCGTCGGCACCAGGTCGATCGAGCCGAACCGGCGCGGGTCGACGAAACCGACGCGCCAGCCGTCATCCGTTTCCAGCACGACATGCTCGTGCAGCGTCACGCTGTTGGGGTTGGCCGGTCCCAGCACCATCCGCCCGGACATGCCGAGATGCAGCAACACGCTGTCGCCGCCGTCCAGCCGCATCAGGATGTACTTGGCCCGGCGGCGGAAGCCCTCGACCCGCGCCGCCGTCAGCCGCGACGCCAGCGCCGGCGGCAGCGCCCAGCGCAGGTTCGCCCGGTGCACCAGCGCGCGCACGATCACGCGGCCTTGCAGCCGCGCCTGCAGCCCGCGCATCACGGTTTCGACTTCGGGGAGTTCCGGCATAC
>CAXSFF010000553.1:0-3498 GCA_964236035.1 uncultured Acetobacteraceae bacterium | reverse complement strand
CCTCTCAGCCGTCATTGCGAGGAGCGCTTGCGACGCGGCAACCCAGGGCCGTGCGACGCAAATTCACCGTTTGGCTCCTGGGTTGCCGCACTGCCAAGCGGCGGCTCGCAATGACGGTGTTAAGCTGAAAGGCCATCGTCTGGCGCTAGGGCCGCGTCACCGGCATTCCCCACCGGCTTGACCCTTTTTGCAGTCTCGCTTCGGTCAGCAGCCAGCCCGACGCTGTCCCGGCGGCAGGGAAGCCATCTACCTGCGCAACATCCGTCCTTTGCGTCGATGCAGCAGCAGCAGCGCCAGGGCGCTGCCTGACAGCAGGAATGCAGTGGACGGCTCAGGAACTTCGGCCACGGTGACCGGCGGTGAAACAGCCGGGCTTGCAGGAGCGACGGGGCCAAACGGCATTGCCGGCAGATCAGGGAAGGTCGTTTCCAACATCGGCTTTGCGGGGGCAATGGCCGGCAGGTTAACCGGCATCAGCTCGATCGGGACGCCATAGAGGGGCAGCAGGAACTTGCCCAAAACTGCCTCCGGTGCCGTGGCTGCGATGGTGCTTGTCTCCATCGGAATGGAGGCGCCGGCTTGGAAGAAGCCACTGCCAGCAACCCCGGAGGCGGCGCTTGGGGACCAGCTCTCGTCAAAGCCGCCGTAGGACGGAGTGCGGCCTACGCTGGCGAGCGTGCTCGACGGCAGCATCGACGCACCCGGGATTCTACCGAAATTGGCAGGCGCGCCGGCAATAATCCCCGTGGTCATCGCGATGGGAAGCCAACGGCAGGCAAGATTGGTGACGCGGGGGCTGTGGACGGCGATCTGATAGGCCACGCGCCGGATCATGTGAGTGACATGATGGTGGGCGCCGTGGGCTGGGATGTGCCGGGCTATCGCACGGCCTCCGCGTCTCGCACAACTCAAGGCGAAGTCGTCCAGCTGCATCACCTGTCTCCCGATGCAGGCATCTAGCGACATTCTCATTAATAAGACGATAAGTGCCGATCACTCCCGCTGCGGCGATCGACGCGGGCACTCAGTGTAGGGCCTGCCTGAAGAAGCGGACGACCGGCACGTTGAAATCGTCGTGGAACGCCTGCCGGTCGAAGGGGTCGGCACCTGCGACCAAGTGGTATCCGGGCTTGCGGGGCAGCGCGCCCTAGACCAAGGGGACGCCGGCGAGCAGGACGAGCAGCAGGGCAAGCCGGGTCATGTCACCTTTGACCGACCAGCGTCGACCCGAACAGCGCCTTCAGCGCACGCGGCTGCGAGCGCCAGTACTGCTTCGGCGCCTCCACCTGACCGCCCAACTCCGCCGCGGCGTGCCATGGCCAGCGGGCGTCGAACAGGATGCCGCGGGCCAGCGCCACCATGTCGGCGTCGCCCGACTGCACGATCGCCTCCGCCTGCTGCGCCTCCGTGATCAGGCCGACGGCGATGGTCGGCAGCCCCGTCTCCCGCTTCACCCGCGCCGCATACGGTATCTGGTAGTCGGGGCCGAGCGGGATGGTCTGCGACGTCGTCAGCCCGCCGGTCGACACGTGCATCACGTCGCAGCCCAGCGCCTGCAGCGCCTTGGCGAACGCCACCGTCTGCTCCAGGTCCCAGCCGTCGTCGGCCCAGTCCGTCGCCGACACCCGCACGCCCAGCGCCACCGCCGACGGCACCACCGCGCGCACCGCCTCGAACACCTCGAGCGGGAAGCGCATGCGGTTCTCCAGCGAGCCGCCGTAAGCATCCTCGCGCCGGTTGGCGAGCGGCGACAGGAACTGGTGCAGCAGGTAGCCGTGCGCGCCGTGCAGCTCGATCATGTCGAAGCCCAGCTGGACCGCCCGCCGCGCCGTCGCCACGAACGCGTCGCGCACCCGCGCCAGCCCGGCGGCGTCGAGCGCCTCCGGTGGTTCCTCGCCCGCCGCATGCGCCAGCGCCGACGGGGCCGAGCAAAGCCAGCCGCCCTCCGCCATCGGGATTTGCAGCCCACCCTCCCACGGCGCCCGGCTCGACGCCTTGCGCCCGGCATGGTTCAACTGCATGCCGAGCTTGATGCCCGAATACCGCCGGATCGCCGCCGCCACATGGGCCAAGGCCTGCTCGTTGGCGTCCGAATACAGGCCGAGGTCGCCGGGGCTGATGCGCCCGTCCGCCTCCACCGCCGTCGCCTCCAGGATCAGCAGGCCGGCGCCGCTCAGCGCCAGGTGGCCGAGATGGATCATGTGCCAGTCGGTCGCCGAGCCTTCGTCCGCCGAGTACTGGCACATCGGCGCGATGACGATCCGGTTGGGCACGGTCAGCTCCGCGATCTGGATCGGCTGAAAAAGCGCGCTGGTCATCGGGCGTCTCCATCAAACACAAGATACCTAGGTGACGTGGCGTGCGGCTCAGCTAGCCGCAACCTGGCATGGCCATTTGACCCGCCAGCCTGCCCCGGTGCAGGCTTCCGCAGCAGGCTTGTGAAATTCGGAGGGGAAGTCCCATGATCGTCGACATGCGCATCTACACGGTCCGGCCCGGCAAGGTCGCCACTTTCGTGAAGTTGTACCACGATCTGGCATGGGACCTGCAGCAGAAGTACCTGGGCCACTGCCTCGGCTGGTACACCACCGTCGAGGGATCGCTCAACCAAGTGGTGCATCTCTGGCAGTACGAGAGCCAGGCCGACCGTGAGGCGCGCCGAGCCGCCCTGACCGCCGATCCGGCTTGGACCGTCTACACAAAGGCGGTCGAGGAGGCCGGTGTTCTGGTGGCGCAGCAGAACAGCTTCCTGCGTCCCACGGATTTCTCGCCCCAATCGTGATCCAGGACACCGCCGGATGAAGCTCCATGGCTATTTCCGCAGCAGCTCGGCTTGGCGCGTGCGGATCGCCCTCGGCCTCAAGGGCCTGGCGTACGACAACGCCATCTACCACCTGCGCCGCGGCGAGCACCTGTCGCCGGAATATCGCGCGCTCAACCCGCAGGCGCTGCTGCCGTCGCTGGAGCTGGACGGCGGCGCCGTGCTGACCCAGTCGCTCGCCATCATCGAGTACCTGGACGAAACCTACCCGCAGCCGCGCCTGCTGCCGGACGACGCCTTGTCGCGCGGGCGGGTGCGGGCGTTCGCGCTTGCCATCGCCGCCGACACCCACCCGATCCAGAACCTGCGCGTGCTGAACGACGTGCGCGCCCTGGCCCCCGGCGAGACGGCGGCAGCCGAGTGGGCCAAGCACGCCAACGAGGTCGGCCTGGCGGCGTGCGAGGCGATGCTGCCGCCGGGCGACGCCCCGTTCTGCTTCGGCGCCACGCCGGGGCTGGCCGATCTCTGCCTGGTGCCGCAGCTGGGCAACGCCCGCCGGTTCGGCGTCGATGTCGGCCAGTTCCCCCGACTGGTCATGAAGGAGGCCGCCTGCGCCGCGCTGCCGGCCTTCGCGCAGGCGGCGCCCGGCGCGCAACCGGATGCCGAGTGACGGCACAGCCCAGTCATGCCACGCTCAGGCGATCCGCACGAAGCAGCCAACCAACCAGGCTTGGACG
>CAXSFF010000552.1:0-3500 GCA_964236035.1 uncultured Acetobacteraceae bacterium | reverse complement strand
GACGGCTTCATCTCCGGGGCTGCCGCCAGCACGCCGTCGAGGTCGCCGAACTCCGCCAGCAACTGGCACGCCGTCTTCGGCCCGATGCCCGGCACGCCCGGCACGTTGTCGACCGTGTCGCCCATCAGCGCCAGCAGGTCGATCATCCGCTCGGGGCCGCAACCGAACTTCTCGCGCACCTCGTCCGGGCCGATCGTCTTCTGCTTGATCGGGTCCTGCATGGCGACGCCGGGCCGGATCAGCTGCATCAGGTCCTTGTCGGAGGACACGATCGTCACCTGGCCGCCCGCCTGCGTCGCGCCCAAGGTGTAGGCGGCGATGAGGTCGTCCGCCTCCCAGTCCGCCAGCTCGATCGAGGGCACGTTGAAGGCGGCCGTGGCCTCGCGCACCAGGGCGAACTGCGGCACCAGCTCGGGGGGCGGCTCCGGGCGCTGCGCCTTGTACTGGTCGTAGATGCGGTTGCGGAAGGTGGTGCGGCCGGCGTCGAAGATCACGGCGAGGTGGGTGCCGGCGTGGTCCTTCAGCAGCCGAGCCAGCATGTTGGTGAAGCCGAACACGGCGTTGACGGGGGTGCCGTCGCGCCGGGTCATCGGCGGCACGGCGTGGAAGGCGCGGAAGATGAAGCCGGAACCGTCCACCAGGATCAGGTGCAACGGGGCCGCGGCCGGGGTTGAGACTGGCGAGAGTGAGTCCGGCATGTCAGTGGCCGCTGTCGCTGGCCCCGGGGTTCAGGACGTAGACGCGGGAGCAATAAGGGCAATAGGTTTGGTCATGCACGATCCGCAGCCACACCCGCGGATGGCCCAGCCCCGCGCTGCCGCCATCGCAGGCGACCACGCGGTCGTCGACGTGGATTACTTCGTGCTCACCGGGCGGCATGCCGACGGGCGTCGATGGCGTGGAAGCGCCGAAGGGCATGACAAACCTCTGATGGTCGGGACAACGCCATGATAGCCATGCCAGCCGTGAGTTCAATCGCCCGCGTGCTGCTCGCCTGCCTGGGCGCGTCGCTGGCCGGGTGCGCCGCGCGGCTGCCGCCGTACGGTCGGGCCGACCAGCCGCTCACGGCGCACCCAGCCGCCGACGAGCGCTTTACCCTGCCGGACGGCACCGTGCTGCCGGCGCGGGTGTGGCTGCCGTCCGACGGTCGGCCGCCGGGCATCGTGGTGCTGGCGCTGCACGGCTTCAACGACAGCCGCGACCAATGGGCCCTGCCCGCCCCCGTGTTCGCCGCCGCCGGCATCGCCGTGTTCGCTCCCGACCAGCGCGGCTTCGGCGACACCGCCGCGCGCGCCACCTGGCCCGGCGTCGCCACCCTGGTGAACGACGCCGACGCCATGGCCCGCGCGCTGCGCCAGCGCTACCCGGCGGCGCGCCTGTTCGTGATGGGCGAAAGCATGGGCGGCGCCGTCGTCATGGACCTGGCCGCCTCCCCGCACCCGCCGCCGGTCGACGGCTACATAATGCTGTCGCCCGCGGTGTGGGGCCGTCCGGAGCAGGGCGTCGTGCTGTCGGGCGCGCTCGCCGTGGCGAACGGGGTGGCGCCGTCGTACCACCTCACCGCCCGCGACGTGCCCGTGGCCGTGCACGCGACCGACAACCGCGAGGCGCTGCTGGCGCTGTCGCGCGACCCGCTGACCATCCGCAGCACCCAGGTCTCGGTGCTGGACGGCCTGGTGAACCTGATGGACTCGGCGCAGGTGGCGGCGCCGCGGGTCCGCGCCCCGTCGCTGGTGGCGTATGGCGCGCACGACGACCTGATCCCGGCGTCGGCGATGGCGGTGGCGTGGTCGAAGCTGCCGCCGGCGACGCGGCGGGCGGTGTATCCGAACGGCTACCACATGCTGATGCGTGACCTCGACCGGCGCGCGGTGATCGAGGACGTGATCTTCTGGATGCGCACCCCGGACGCGCTGCTGCCGTCGGGCGCCGACATCGCCGCGGCGGCGTGGACGACGAGCCATCATCCGGGGGGTGGCGTCGAGTTCTAGAAGGCGGTAGAGGATGTGTGCGGGACCCGTAGCTCAGCTGGATAGAGCGTCGCCCTCCGAAGGCGAAGGTCGCACGTTCGAATCGTGTCGGGTCCGCCAGCACGTCGGTATTATGTTTGTTTTTGTCGGCGACGCTTTCCCTGGCATGGACTGCCGCCGCTCTATGCAGGCAGACTTGGCAGCCATGGACACAGCTCCTCCCTTTCCGGCCCGTTTCGAAACGTTTGCTGACATTGTATTTTTTGGTTGGTTAGGTCTATTGAGCACGGCCCTGACCCTTTCGCCTTTCATAGCGTTTCTCATGCCTGAGAGAATGAGGAATGCAATTGACCGGGCCTTGCCCTCGACAAGCCAGACGCGGCGCAATGTCTTGGTGATCGTTGGCGTGGCGGGACTGTTCTACGCCAGTTTTCGAGCATTCGATGACCTCAGCTCTCAGTTGCGGGAAGCGCGTGAGATCGTCAAACACACTCAAGGACTGTTGGAAGGTCAACAGCTTGAGCGCGCCCGCAACCAACACCAGCTGCTGCTCTTCTTCAGGGAAGCAAGCAATCTTCTCATCGCTAATGTGGGTGATGATAGATATGAGGCCTGGAAGGCCATGCAGGAAACACTGTTTGCGAGTGCAGACAACTGGGTAAAAGACCATCTTGGCCTAAAAGCACAAGCACATCTGTTCGATATGAGCGGGTTTACCTCAACAGACTACCCATTCATAAAGAATGCCGATCACAGGGCCAGGAACATCCAGCTAGAGAAGTTTTCCGAGAACCTCAATGACTTGATACAGGATGAGACGTGGGTTGTGCCAGCGCAGCCCCGTCCACGCTGAACCCGTTAGCTTGATATCCGTCATTGCGAACCGCCGCTTGGCGACTTGGCAATTCAGGGCCGCGCGACGAACACCTGCCGCGTGGCCCTGGATTGCTTCGTCGCCAGCGCTCGTCGCAACGACGGCTGGGAGGTCAGCCTTCAACGCCGCTGGCATGATTGCTGGGATCGCTGCCGCAAATGGGAGTTTGAACGGTCTCGCCCATGTCCGGCCACTGTGGCTTCAGCGGCGCGCCGCAGACAGGTTCTGCAGGGAGTTCAGGTTCGAAGGCTTTGAAGCTCAGCACATGCTGCAGCGAGACCACAGCAGCCTTTCTTGCAGCCGCTGAGTACGCAACCCTCATTTCCTTCTATATCCAAAGCTGCCTAAAGCTAACGGCTTCACCTGCCGCAACCGCTCATTGACAGGCCAAACACTCCTCATAGTTCGTCGACACCGCCACCACCGTCGGCGCAGTCGCCATCTCCGTCGGCCGCACCACCTTCTCGCTCACATTGTCCGCCCGCTGGATCGACAGGCTGCGGCAGTAGTACAGCGACTTCACCCCCCGCTTCCAGGCCAGCATATGGATCTGGTGCAAGTCCCGCTTATGGATGTCCGCCGGCAGGAACACGTTCACCGACTGGCTCTGGCAGATGAACGGCGTGCGGTCGGCCGCGTGCTCCACCACCCAGCGC
>CAXSFF010000551.1:0-3509 GCA_964236035.1 uncultured Acetobacteraceae bacterium | reverse complement strand
TCGGAATCGCGATCAGGTTGGGCGGGATGGCCGCGCCGTTGTTGATGCTGAACTTGTCGCTGATGTCATGGCCCGATGGCCGCATCTTCGCCTTGTAGCCGTTCGCCAGCAGCGTTTCCATGCTCGGGCTGTAGGGTTGCAGCACGCGCCGGTTGCTGGCGCGGGGCCACTCGGTCTTGGACAGCCACCAGACGGTGTTGATGCCGTCCTTGACGCGGATGCGGCGGATGTTCACCCACTCGGCCGGCGTCGGCAGCTTCGACGGATTCCACCAGTAGAAATCCTGCGCCAGGTGGAAGCCGAACTCCTCGCACAGCATGATAAGCAGCTTGAAATGATAGAGGCTGCGCACCGGATGTCCTGGCTTCCATGCGCCGCCAATGTCGATCACGAGACTGCCGCTATCCTTCAGGATGCGGTGGAACGCCTTGGCGAAGGGCTTGAACCAGTCGAGATACGCTTGTTCGCGGACGTTGCCGTATTCCTTCTCGCGGGTGAGGCCGAAGGGCGGGCTGGTCATCACAAGATCAACCGAGTCTGGCTTCATCGCCTTCATCACGTCGAGGCTGTCGGCATGGTAAACCATGCCGAGGTCGGTGTTGTGATAGACAGTCAAAGGCTGCTTTTTGGTCACGCTCCTGCGTCTCCTAGTTCGATCCGCTTGAGCGCCATGGCGTGTTCGGCCTCGCGCCGGAACACGGCGACGATACGGGTATGATCTTCGTTGATGGTTGCGAGGTCCTGGCCGTCGATCAGGACGATGGCCAGGTTGGTCTGGCGCATGATCTGGTTGGAGTATCTGCGCGCCTCGGCCCCAACCGGCCCGGTCGTCACAACGACGATGACAGTGCTTTTCAGGACGTGCGTAAGCCCAACCTCCTTTGCCACGTCATCAATGCTGACGCCGGTTTTGACGCGCTTGCACTGGACCTGCCAGCGCGAGAACACGAGGCGGGCGGACTCGAATATCAGGTCCACCTCGGCCCCGGCGGTCTGCGCGCCGCGCACCCTGGTACCGAGGTAATCGATGTCGAGCAGGCGCATCAGCTTGAAGGCGAGGGCTTCAAGGGCTAGGCCGGCAACGTAGATGTCGGTCGATTCCACCTCTGCCAGCACTTCGCTCATGGGCTTGCGCAGCAGTGTCAGCAGCTTGGCGTCAACCGCGTCCTTTAACTGGTCCAGGAAGGGTTCGATCAGCTCGGCCGCGACGCGCGCGGTCGGCTGAACCAGGGCAGTCTTCGCACCGCGCCCGCCTGTCGTCTTGGTGGCGACGATCCAGCCCTTGTCATGCAGGACCTTCAGCACCTGGCCAGAGAACGATTTGCCAGGGATCGTCGCGCCATAGACGACTATGGCAAGCTCCTTGATGCCGTCCGCCGGCTGCGGGTCGGTCTGCCCGGTGCTGGCGAGCGCGCGCAGGAACGCGCGCTGTGCGGGGGACAGGTCAGCCAGGGCAGAGAAGGAATCAGGGTCGGTGCCAAGCACCGTGTTAAGGCGCAAGCCGTCAATCTGCCAGATGCCGCCTGCGAAGATCCCGGCCTTTTCCAGCCAGAGACGCAAAGACGGCAGGCCACGGCTGATTTTTGCTACCTTCATGCCGCGCAGACGCAGCGCGGCCTCCAGGTTCTCATGCGTGATCTGGTCGCCGGCAACCGTCATGTCGCGGACGCATTCGACGATGCGCATACCGTTGAGGTTCAGCAGGATGTGCTGAGCGAAGGCGCTGTAAAGCGCCTGGTCGTCGGCGGTCTTGCTCAAGGCGTCGGCCAGGGCCGTGAGCTGGCCGGCCGTGTCGATTAGCCCATAGCCCTGCAAGCCAAGGCGGCTGTTCATCGCCATGGTGCGGCGGTTCTTCTCGGCCTTGGCCGGGTCCGGCCCGCCCTTCGCGGCGAACCATCGGGCCTTGATTGCCGCTTCCATGCCGGGAAGGTTGCCGGCATGGGCGGCTGCCAGCGTCAGCAGCTCCCGCAAGTCCAGCTGCGACGGGGAAAACTCGCTGCCGAACGGGATGTCGCCCGTGCCCTTGCTCATCGTCCCTGGCCTCCCGCCCGCACAGCTGTCGAGCGGATCAGGGGCAGGGTTGGCTGCTTCAGGGAAGGCTCCTGCCGGGCCAGGTAGTCCATGACGGCGCGGCGGGCAACCTGGCCAACAGGTACGTCCTCACCGGTGGCGATGCCGAGCAGCACCGCGTAAGCCCGATCATCGAGGTTCACAGTCACACGGGCGGTCTTTATGCGTCCTCTTGGTCGGGCCATATCTTAGGTTTAGTGCAGCTAAAAACCCCGGACAAGCGATTCGAGGTCTCTACCTTCCAGGGCAATCGCACCTCAAAACAGTTCGAGGAGTTTGAGGAGGTAGGCATCGTCCCAGGCGGCGCGTTTGAGTTTGCCGCGCAGCGACCCTTTGCTGGGTTCGGCTTGCATGACGTTCAGGGCCATGTGGCGCAGGACGGCCAGGTTCTCGGGTCCGTGTCCCAGGCGGGTGCGGTCCCCGTCTTCGTTCATGACGACATCCAGCCGCCAGTGCAGTTGATTTTCGATGCTCCAATGCGACCGGGCAACCTCGTTCAGGCGATCGGGGGAGAGTGCGGCGCTGAGCAGGTAGTAGGCAGTCTCAGCCGTTGTCCCGGCGGCGGTCTCGCGGATGCGGCGCACCTTGCCGATGGCTGCCAGCCCCGGCCACCCGTGCTGTTCTTGCAGCCAGCCGACGTCGGTCGAGACGCTAGCCGTGCGCGTCTCAATCCGGCCGTGGCCGGCCTCGACATTCGGCTTGGACGTGGCGGCCCTGGCAGCGGGATCGTCGAGGAAGCGGACGACATCGTCGTGCAGCGTGCCCTGGTTGCCCTTCAGCGCCAGGGCGTAGTCGCCGCCCTGGTCCATGATCTGCCGGGCCGTGGCGCGCTGGCAGTGCAGCGCGTCGGCGGTCACGATCGTGCCCTGGAGCGACAGCAGGCGCAGCAGGGCCGGCACCGCGGTGATCTCGTTCGACTTGGCGTCGGTGGCGACTTGGGCCAGCACCAGCCGCTGCTCGCATCCCCAGGCACTGACCATGTGCAGCGCAGACTTGCCGCTGGCGCGGTCGAACGAGCGGCGCAGGACCTTGCCGTCGATGGCCACGATACCTGCGGCGGGTGACGTGCCGCGGCACTGCGCGGAGAACTTCGCCATGAAGCGCTGAAACGCGGCGCGGAACTGCTCCGGGTCAAACTGGCGGAACAGGCGACTGAACGTGTCGTGGCTCGGCACGCCGTTGGCCAGCGTCAGAAAGCTGCGCAGGAACGCCTCCTTGGACCTCGCGAACAGCGCCAGGTCCACCGCACCCTGCCCGCCGCACAGCACCGAGCACAACGCGATGACCAGAAGCTCGTGGAAGTCATGCAGGCCAGCATTGCCGGTCCGTGGGTCGTCCAACTCGTCCCAGCACGCCGCAAACTCGTCCAAAACCACCCCCCCAGGCGCGCCGTGCGCCAAACGAGGTAGAGTCCATCAGAACCGCACCCAGCAAGCCCC
>CAXSFF010000550.1:0-3518 GCA_964236035.1 uncultured Acetobacteraceae bacterium | reverse complement strand
GGATCAGCAGCGCCGCGGTCGCATCGACGATCAGCTCCTCCAGCTCCACGTCGGGGTACTCGGCGGCCACCTTCCGCACCTCGCGCAGGAACAGGCCGTCGGACAGCTTGACGACATTCGCCTTGTGGACGGCCGTGACCTTCTTGCGGCGGCTCCGGGCCAACTCGAACGCCGTCCGGGTCACGCGCGCGGAGCCCTTCGCCGTGATCTTGCGGATGGAGAATGCCATGTCGGGGTCCGGCATGAACTCGCCGGCGCCTGCGAACATGTTGCGGTCGGAGTAGAAGCCTTCGGTGTTCTCACGCACGAGCACCAGGTCCATCGGGCGGCGCAGGATGCTGAGCCCTTCGCGCGACCGGCAGGGGCGAATGTTCGCATACAGCTCGAACTTCACCCGCAACTCGCCCGACGGGTTGATGCCGCCCTTGTCGCGGGTTGGATACTCGTAGTGGGACACGGGCCCAAGGATGACGCCGTCCACCTCCGGAACGCGCGTCATCACCTCCTGCGGCAGGGTCGTGCCCTGCGCCTTGAGGGAGGCAAGGCCGATGTCCCGGGTCTCGAACTCAAGCCCCAGGGACAGTGCTGCATCAGCGACCTGCAGGACGTCGAGGGTGGACTTCGTGATGTCGGGCCCGATGCCGTCACCGGGCAGAACGAGGATCTTCATGTGAACACCTGCTGTTGGAAGTTCAGTGAGCGAGGTAGGTCATGGCGACCAGGGCGATGGTCACGGTGATGCCGCCGCCGATGCGGGTCGCGATCTGCGCGAAGGGCATGAGGCGAAGGCGGTTGCTGGCGGTCAGGATCGCGATGTCGCCGGCGCCGCCCATGCCGCTGTGCGTGCTCGTCACGATGGCGCTCTCGACCGGAAACAGGTTGCGGGATGATGCCGACGTCGGTGTCCATCAGCGACCACCAGCGCTCGCGCCACGCGATCTTCTCGGCCGGTTTGGTGGGCTGGATGATGCTCAGTGCGGCTGCCTGGTCGGACATTTCGCTTTCCTCGCCCGTTTGTCGTTCTTGGCTGCGGACTACCATCAGAAGCGGAAGAGGCGCGCTGCGTTGTCCACCAGGATGGCCCGGTGCGTGTCCGCGTCACCGGCCCAGGCTGAAAGCAGGGCGAGGTTGCGGGCGTCGTCCACGGCCCGGAACGGCTCCACGTCGCCGGGCTGGCGGGCGAGGCGTTCGCTGCCGCCACCGGTGTGCGGCCAGTCGGATGTGCTGCCTGTGTCGCCTCGTTCGCCGGGTTTGAACGTGAACTAGCAGGTAATATGGTATATTGCAATTTCAAAGTACCATACGAGTGTTACGTATGGTGTCGTCGTGGCTTGCCCAATGTGGCTCGGCTAGATTGACGTCGTCCGAGGAGCCAAGTGGGCACGGAGGGACGATGCCGCCAACTGAACTGACCACCCAACTTGCGGTGCAGATCGCCGACCACATCCGAGCCGGTAATGCTCCCCAAGGAACAAGGCTGGTGGAGCGGGTGCTTGCCGAGAGCCTGCGCGTGTCGCGATCGCCGATCCGCAGCGCGTTGCGGATGCTGGCCGATGAGGGAATCGTCGGCACCACGGATCGCGGTGGCTTCGTGGTGGCGCAGGGCGGCGAAGCTGTGCCGTCAAGACCGCAGAGGCCGACGGGGGATGAAGAGGCGTATCTGGCTATCGCCGAGGATCGCCTACGGGAAACCTTGCCGGAACGAGTCATGGAAAACGCGTTGGCGCGGCAATACGACCTGACCAAGGGACAGCTTGCGCGCATCCTGCGCCGGATCGCCAGCGAAGGCTGGATCGAGCGTCTGCCCGGGCACGGCTGGGCGTTCCTGCCGGTGCTCACGTCCATGCAGGCCTACGAGGACAGCTACCGCTTTCGCCTTGTCATCGAGCCAGCTGCCATCCTGGAGCCTGGCTTCGTGTTGGACCGCTTGGCGCTGAAGGCGTGCCGGACGCAACAGCAGCGACTGGTGGACGGCGAAATCTGGAGCGTTTCGAATGCCACGCTGTTCAACGTGAACAGCCAACTGCACCAGGCGATCATCGCCTGCAGCGGGAACAGCTTCTTCCTCGACAGCTTGAAGCGCATCGACACGCTGCGACGGTTGATGGAATACCGGCAATCCCTGGACCGGAAGTACGCGGTCATACGATGCTGGGAGCATATCCGGCTGGTGGACATGCTGATGGCGGGAGAACGCCAGACAGCA
The DNA here is from genome assembly GCA_964236035.1 of uncultured Acetobacteraceae bacterium. Taxonomy (GTDB): domain Bacteria; phylum Pseudomonadota; class Alphaproteobacteria; order Acetobacterales; family Acetobacteraceae; genus CAXSFF01. Next base: position 1,312 of record CAXSFF010000550.1, on the reverse strand, counting down.
TCCGAGCTCCTACGGGCGCACCTGACCTCGGTCAGTTTGGAAAAGACGGTTCCAAGGACGTCCTCCACCGGTCAACCCTGACGAGGGGCTTGTTTGGCTTGCTTCCGGTCGAAGCGGCCATGCCCGATGCGGCACCGGGCTCCCGTGTGCCGGTTGCCCCTGCCCTCGCCCGCATGTCGGGCCGGCCAGCGTTGCGGATAATGTTCCCGCCCGGCAACGCGGACCTAGCCTATGACCCGGCGGCACAAACCGACCTGCGCGCCGCCGGGGGACAGCCGCCTTACCGTTGGCTTGCAGATGGCAGGCCGCTCACTCCCGCGCTGCACACGCTCTGGTCGCCCGACGGGCCCGGTTTTGTCCATCTCACGGTGCTTGACCGGACCGGCCACTCGGCCTCGGCCAATGTCCGGCTGGTGGCGGAATGATTGTCCTCCCCCGTGCCGGTTAGGTCGGCCAATGCACCGTGGAGCGTGGGATGCCTGAACCGAAAGCCTACCGCGAGCAGAGCGCGTGGTGCCGCGGCCTGGCCGTCGAGCAGGATCGTCGCAGCCTCTCCGGCGAGGCTACGGAGAGCCTGAGCAGGAATTCGCAGGCGCACCACACGCCCGCACGCCTGGGCGAGCGCCCCGGCAAACCCGGCCTGCGACACGGGGTCGGGGGCGACGACATTCACCGGGCCGTCCACCACGGGCTTGTCGATCACGAAACGGATCGCGGCCACGGCGTCGTCCAGGTGGACCCAAGGCATGGGCTGGGATCCGCGGCCCAGCACGGCGCCCAGGCCGAGCCGGCTCGCAGCGGCCAAAGGCGGAAACAGCCCGCCGGACCGACCGATCACCCCGCCGAACCGCAACCTGACCACGCGCACGCCGAGGCAGCGGACGGTTTTCGCCTCGGCCTCCCACAAGGCGCATAGATCGGACTGGAATTGGCCGGGCTGGGGCGGGGCGGTCTCGTCCAGTTCGCTGGTTTCGTTGCGGCTGCCGTAGAAGCCGACGGCGGAGGCACTCACCAACACCGCCGGGCAGTGGTCGAGACGGCCGACCAAGCCGCTGAGCTGCCTCGTCGTCTCCACCCGGCTGCTGACCAGGAGCTGCTTGCGCCGGGCTGACCAGCGTCCACCGAGGATGCTGGCGCCGGCCAGGTTGACGATGGCAGCGACCGGCGTTTCAGAGGGCAGGCTGTCGAGTTGCTCCACCGTCAGGACGCGGGGGCCGAAGCTGGCGGCGGCGCGGCGTGCGTCCCGCGTCAGGACGATGACCCGCTGGCCGTCTGCCAGCAGGCTCCGCACCAGGGCGGTGCCGATGAAGCC
>CAXSFF010000549.1:0-3522 GCA_964236035.1 uncultured Acetobacteraceae bacterium | reverse complement strand
GTCCGCTCTCGACCCAAGCCGATCTTTCGACGCCACGATGCCAAGTCTTATAGCGGACTTCCGGCGATGACTACCGCCACTGTCCGGCGCCATTTTGGGTCTTGAGCGCGGAGATGCGCCGCATATTTGCCCGCGAGCCTCGTTTGCATTGCACAAGTCGGAATGCGAATTCAATTGCACTTTAAGTAGACGGTAGCAGCATGAACGACTGGCAATGGGAATGCTTTGAGCGATATACCCACTCCGTGATGTTCCGGGTGACGGACGCAGGCCCCCTTCTCTCACCCCTCCGCACGTTCAAAGTTACCCGCGATATTAAGCGCGGCCTAGTTTTGGAAACTCTGGTTGTGGGCAAGGCAGAGGCTAACAGTGCTCCGACTCACCCAAGCGGGACAGTGCGGCTTACCACGGAGACGGTGGAGTTCGCCGGAAACGGTGGGATACATTGCACCGCATATGGCGTGCTGCCGTTTAGCACGAGCGAGACGCACAACGCCGAGTCGGTAGTGGAAACCACACAAAAGGCACAGGTTTACTCGTTGGCTGCCCAGCTCAGGAATGATGTTGAGCCTGCCTATACCATCGATTGGTTGGAAAACTTTAATAGAGGAGGCTACTTCTGGCGAGGTTCATCCATCAGTGAAAAGCGGGAGACCGTAGACACGCTCACGTTAGGATATGGCACGGAGGCGATAGAACTATCAGCGCATACTTTTCCCTTGCATAATACAAATTTCTCTACTTTGGAAATAGTTGTTGCTGGCGTTCGCCTCTTCCTTTGTGATTGCTTACCAGAGGTGTCTAAGGGAATTGAACAGCCGGGCTACATATTTTATGTCGGCAATCCTACCGATGAAGTCAGGATGAAAATCCGGCAGGTTCTCTCATTCTGCCTTGGAAACTATCTTGTCTACCTTGGCTCCACGATGCTGTCTGATGAGTCCGAGGTAGTCTCGTTTAGCGCGATGTCGCCGCCGTCTATAGGCCGAGTGTCAGAAATTCCCGTGCTGCCACCTGCTTTTCTTGGTAACGGCAGCGCGCTGATAGCCGAACAGCAAGTTGTCGCCCACATGGCAAATGCAGTTTACAAGCACTATGACGAGCTACGATTCAATTCGTTTAGTTGGACATACTGGCATGCCATGTGCGCGCCCGTGCATATGGCAGCGGGTCATTTCGGCGCGGCTATAGAAGCTCTTCAAAATGCATATATGAAGGCGCATCCGGCGAAGCTCGATAAAACCCTTATCACCGACAAAGCCAAGTGGACGCCTCTCAAAGAGACCTTCCTGAAGGCCATAGCTGAGGCCGGACTTGAACCTGCGGTCAGCACCATACTGACCAACAAGGTAACATCCAATTTGAACCAGACGCCGCCGGGCGTTCTTTCTGAGAAGATGCTTGCCGAAATTGGAATAACACTTGGTCAGATAGAAACTGCAGCGTGGAAGCGCCGCAATGTGGCAGCACACGGAGGCGAGGTGGGCCTCGATTCTGTGATCCCGACCATCATGGAGACGAAGCTCCTCAAGATAATCCTGCATAGAATCGTCCTGAAGATCACAGGCGCGAGTGACCGCTACTATGACGATTACACTGTAGGCCGCGCCATAAGGAACGTGACAGAGCCGGTGCCGTCGCCGCCCCCTCCATCAGAGGCAGTGTCGTGAGTGATGTGGCAATCGGGCGCGTGGGAGATTCTGACGACGGTGAAGCCCCTCGCCGCCGAATATTATCGACTGACCGGGGAGCCGTTGGGCGTCACCGGGGAGGTTGCTGCCTACCTGGCTGTCCCCGGTTCGAAGTCCCGTAACCAGGGCGCGTTAAGCGTGTCGGAGTTCAAACATAGCTCGTAGGGTGTGGCCGCAGTGACCTTCAAATCACCCGATAGCTACCGCGACTTTGACCGCGCAGTGCGCCGCGAGTTTCGTTATGCGCGGACGCCACAGCAGGAGGAGTTTCTGAGGACGGTGGCGACAACAAGCCATTCACGTAGCCTGACCATAAAAGCCGGGTATGTGCTTTGGCGCGCCCAGCTCGGCCATGGTTGGCGGGAGGAACAGCAAGGCGAGGAGTCGTTTGATGTTCAAGCCGCCCATCCCCCGGCGAGGATGAAACCCCTTGCCGAGAAAGCATCTGACGGGCGCGCGAACCCCAAAGGGATTGCCTGCCTGTATCTGGCCACCAAGCAGGAAACGGCGGTGCTGGAGGTGAGGCCCCTTATTGGTTCGTATGTATCCATCGCGCAATTTGAGGTGCTTAAGAACCTTCGCCTGGTCGATTGCTCGGCCAAGGAAATCGGCAACCTGGTGCGCTTTCTCAAAAATGACTGGACGCCGGAGGAGACGGAGAAGCAAGTCTGGTCAGACATTAACAGGGCATTCTCAGAACCTGTTGAGCGAGGCGACGACAGCCTGGATTACATTCCCACGCAGATCATTACCGAAACATTCAAGCTGAATAGGTTCGACGGCATCGCCTACAAGAGCAGCTATGGCGAAGATGGGTTCAACGTCACGCTATTTGATGTTGCAGCCGCCGATGTAATAAACTGCGGTCTGTATCGGATCAAAGACGTGTCCGTCACATTATCGGAACAGGACAACCCGTATTTCATAAGCAAATACTATCCGGCACAGGCCGAAATTGCTTCACCCTCCATCCTGGATACAGACACCGCCCCATAGGAATGGTCTTGTCTCCACCGGTCAATACTCGCCTCGGACCAAACGTCTGCTTTCAACGCCAGATGACCCGGAAGCGGACGGGCAGAAATCCACCGAATACGGATCGCAGTCTCGGCGCTCCAGTTTCAAATGGTCCGCTAACGGTGGCGAATCAGGTCCGGGTCAACTGAGACACTACCGGCCAGGGTGATGACCGCTTTCCAATAGGGCGCCTTCCCTCGCCGGCAGGCCTGTGCCACAGGCTGCGTTTTCCCCAAGGACACGCCCAATGCGCCGCCGCCGTGGCCGCCCGCTCGACGGATGGCTGATCATCGACAAGCCCGCGGGCATGACCAGCACCGACGTCGTCAACCGCGTCCGCCGCGGCTTCGACGCGCAGAAGGCCGGGCATGGCGGCACCCTCGACCCGCTGGCCACGGGCGTGCTGCCGGTGGCGTTCGGGGCGGCGACCAAGACCGTGCCCTACATCATGGACTCGACCAAGCTCTACCGCTTCACCCTGCGCCTGGGCGAGGCGCGCGACACCGACGACGCCGACGGCCAGGTCACCGCCAGCTCCGCCCACCGCCCGGACGACGCGGCGCTGGAAGCCGCCCTGCCCGGCTTCCACGGCGACATCATGCAGGTGCCCCCGGCCTACTCCGCCATCAAGGTCGCCGGCGAGCGCGCCTACGACATGGCGCGCGAGGGCCGCGCCCCCGTGCTGGCCTCGCGCCCGGCCCGCATCGACCGCTTCGACCTGGTCGAGCGCCTCGACGCTGACACCGCCACCTTCGAGGTGCAGTCCGGCAAGGGCGTCTATATGCGCAGCCTGGCCCGAGACCTCGCTCTCGCC
>CAXSFF010000548.1:0-3522 GCA_964236035.1 uncultured Acetobacteraceae bacterium | reverse complement strand
CGCCGTGCCGAACGACAGCGCCCCTTGCAGCCCGGCCTTGAAGAAATATTGGGTGCCGTAGTTCAGGTTGTCGTTCAGCGTCACCTCGGCGATGGTGGCGTCGATGCGCACCTGCAACGGCAGGATGTCGAGCTTGCGCAGCATGGTCTCGACGGTGTCGTTCTCCTGCGGCGTCGCGTAGATCAGCAGGGCGTTGTTCTGGCCGTTCGGGATGATGCGCATGCCGTTGGCCGCATCGCCGCCGCCGTCGGACGGGTCGAGCCCGCCTAGCAACGGGTTGCCGGACGCTGGGGTCGAGGCAGCCGGCGTCGCTTGCGGACCGGACCCCGGCGTGTTGCCGATGGCGCCGCCTCCACCGAAGCCGCCTCCACCCAGGCCACCGCCGCCCAAACCCCCGCCGTTCAGGCCGCCACCGCCCAGGCCGCCACCACCTAGGCCACCGCCGCCGCTCAGCCCGCCGCCGGAAATGCCGCCGCCCGAACTCCCGAGACCGCCGCCGAAACCGCCGGCCTGCTGCGACTGGATGCCGTTCTGCCGCGCGCCGCCCGTGGGCGTCGGCACGGCGGTGACGTTGTTCGGCGTGAACGCCTGTTGCAGCACATAGGCGGTGTCGTTGCTGCGGCTGTTCTGCAGGTAGTAGACATGCCACGAACGCACCGTCTGCCGCCGCTTGCGCTCCACCAGGCCGTAGATGCGCCGCACCTCCTCGATGTAGCGGGGCTGGCTTGACACCACCAACACGGAGGCGACGCGCGCCATCGGGATCACCCGCACCACGCCGGACAGCGAGGCGCCCGAACCGCGCACGGCATCCTGCAGCGCGGAGGCGAAGTCCTTCGCATCGCCCGACGTCACCGGCAGCAGCGCGTACGACTGGCCGGCCAGCGCGTCGATGTCGAATGCCTGCACCAGGCCGGCCAGGGTCTGCCGGGTGGCCGGGTCGCCGCTGACGATCAGGGCGTTGCGGCCAGGGTCGGCGACGATGCGGCCGCCGTTCTGCACGAACGGCTGCAGCGTCTTGGCAAGGTCCTCGGCGCTGGCGTAGCGCAGCGCGATCAGCGAGGTGCTGCCGTCCGCCAGGCCCGCGCCGCCGCCCGCCGCCGCGGCCGGCAGCACGCGGTAGACGCCGCCCGCCTGCACCAGCGCCGCGCCGTTCTGCGCCAGCAGGGTAGTCAGCACGGGGAGGATTTGATCGCGCGACAGCGGCTGCGCGGTGCGCAGCGTGGCGGTGCCGCGGACCGCCGGGTCGATGGTGTAGGTCTGCCCCAGCGTGGTGCCGAGCAGTTGCGCCACGACCTCGCGGATGTCGGTGTCGGCGAAGTTGAGCGAGATGTCGCCGCCACGGCCCGACGCCGCGGCCGGCGCGCGCAGCGACACGTTCGGCGCCGGCGCCAGGCTGTAGCCCGGCGGCGGCTGCTCGTTGGGCGCGCCGGCGCTGCCGTTGACCCGGGCGCTGGCCTGGCCGGCGTCGTAGCCGGCCTGCGGCAGCTCGGTCAGCTCCGGCGGCACGCGCGACTCGCACGCCACCAGGGCTGCCAGCGGCAGGAGGGCGAGCAGCCGGCGCGTGGTCACGGGGTGATCCTGGCCGCCGGCGATTGCGGCGCGTTGCTGAAGATCGCCGCACCCGACGGTTGCGCGAGGGAGTTGAACGGTCTCGTATCCGTCTGCGGCAGCGCCGGCAACAGCCCTTGCGCGCTCAGCAGCGACACCGGCGGCGACGCGGCCATGGACGGCGCGTCGACGTAGCTCGGCCGCACGGTCCGCCTGCCTTCCGGCCCGCTGAGCTGCACCTCGCCGGCGCGGATCGCGAGCACCTGCCAGGCGCCGACCCGTGCGCCCTCGCCGGCGATGGTCGCGTGCTCGCCCTCGCCGCCGGCGAAGATGGCGTGGCTGCCCTGCGGCGTGACCAGGATGCCGGTCAGGCGCGGCAGCTGCTGGCTGGCTGCCGGCGCGCTGGCGGCGACGGCGGCGGGCGGCACGGGGCGGCGGTCCGGGTTGAACAGCGGCCGCGCGAGCATGGCGGCGGTCCAGGCGGCATACGGCTCGGCGGCCAGGATCGCGGCGGCGGCGGCCGGCGTTGCGGGCACGGGCGGCGCTTCGGTGGCGTCCTGCATGGGCCAGAGCAGCTCGGCGCCCACCCCGGCCGCCAGCATCGCGGCACACAGCCATAGCGCACGGCCCAGCCTCATCGCACCGACCCGGCGTGGAACGCGATCACGGTGAACCCTGCCTCCATCGGATGCGCCTCTGCCGCCCCGAGCGCCAGGCTTTGCCGCACCGTCACGTCGTCGACCAACATGCGCGGCGTGTTCTCCAGGGCCGCGTCCAGCAGCGCCACCAGCACCGGCCACGGCGCCGACACCAGGACGTGGATGCCGATGCGCCGGTAGCCGCCAACCGCTTCGGCGGGCATCATCTCGGCGCTGAGCACGGTGGCGCCGGCATGCCCGGCGATGTCCTGCACCGCCTGTTGCAGCGCGGCGCCGGCGATCGCGTCGGTGGCGCCCTCGAACACGGCGCGCGGCGGCGGCGCGGCGGCATCGGTGTCGGCCAGTTGACGCTGCAGCGCCGGCGCGGTGGCGGCGATGGCGGCCATGCGCGCGGCCAGCGTGCGCTGCTGGGCCAGGTGCTCGGTGCGGCCGGCGTACCAGTCCAGCGCCGGCACAATCGCCCCGAGCCAGGCCGCGACCAGCACGATGACCGTCAGCGCCAACGCCAGCGCCTGGCCGCGGCGTCCGGACGGCAACTGGTTCATGGCGCGAAGGTCATGGCGCCAGCTCGGCCCGGATCGAGAACAGGTCGGCACGGTCGCCCACCCGGGTCACGGGCGCGTCGAACGCCGGGTCGCGCAGCTCGGGGTCGATGGACAGCGCGGCGATCAGCCGGGCGGCGGCGGCCGAACGCCCGCCGAGCGAAAGCTTGCGCTCGCGCAGGGCGAAACTGGTGAGGTAGGTGTCATCCGGCAGCGCCGCCGTGACCGCGGCGAGGGCGCGCAGCGGGTTGCCGATGCGCGCGGTCTCGGCGGCGAACAGGTCGGTGCCGCTGGCGTTGGCGGCGATGCGGCGCCGTAGTCCGTCAATCAGCGCCACACGCGGCCGCAACGCCTCGACCTCGTTCTCGGCGCGCGCGACCGCCCGCTCCTGCCGCAGCACCGGCACGACGCATGCGGTCAGCAGCAGCGCGGCGCAGAGCCAGGCCGCCGCCAGGGTCGAACGCCGGCTGTCGGAGCCGGCGCCGGGCGCCACCAGGGGAAGGTGCTCGAAGCCGCCGCCGGCCGGCACCTCCAGCGCGACCGGGCGCAGGCCGGCGGCATCCAGCGCGGCCAGCGTCGCCTGCAAACCGAGTTTGGGCACCAGCAGCAGGCGCAGCAGCAGGCGCCCGCCCACCCGGTCGCGCCGGTCGACCCGCCAGGTCCAGAACAGGTCATCGGCGCGAAACGGGGTCAGCCGGTCCATCTCGTGGCGCAGCACGGCGGCCAGGTCGCGCTCGGCGGCCAGCGGCAGGGTCGCCGCCTGCTCCAGC
>CAXSFF010000547.1:0-3522 GCA_964236035.1 uncultured Acetobacteraceae bacterium | reverse complement strand
CGCGCAGTCGGCCTGCCGCGGGCCGAGCTGACCTGGGCCGCCTGGATGACCACCGCCCAACTGCTCGTGCTCGCCGCCGCTCTGCCCTTCGGGCTTGGCCCCAGCGTGGTCGCCCCCGCCTGCGCGGCGCTGCTCGGGCAGGCTGCCTTCGCCGTCTCCGGGCGAAGGACCGCCGCGGCGCACGCCCGCGGACACGCCACCATGCAGGCCGGAACAGCCCGGGCGTTCCAGACCTGCACCAGAACCGGCCTCCAGGCCGGCGCCCAAGCCGGCACCCTGACACCCGCAGCAGTATAGGACCCAGCACCATGATGCCGCTTCCCGCCCCGACCTACTCGGTGATCATCCCCGCCCACAACGCGCAAGACACGGTCGCGGACGCCGTGCGCAGCGCGCTAGGCCAGCGCAACGCCTGGCTCGAGGTCATCGTGATCGACGACGGCTCGCGGGACCGCACGCACGAGGCGGCCCTGGCAGCCGGCGCCGGCGACAAGCGGCTGACGGTGCTGCGGCAGGAACAGGCCGGCCCGTCGGCGGCGCGCAACGCCGGCGCACGCGCCGCTAAGGGAGCAGCCTTCGCGTTCCTCGACGCCGACGACCGGTGGGACCGCGACCTGCTGTGCGCCCACTTCGACATCATGCAGTACTCGCCCGGCGTCGGCGCCAGCTTCGGGCGCGTCCAGTTCTTCGACGAGGCAATGACGCAGCCGGGCAGCACGTCGCCCTACCGCGACCGCCTCTCGGCAGCGCAGGTGATGGGCGAGAACCCGATCTGCACAACCTCTAACCTGGTCATCCTGCGAGAGGCCTTCCACCAGGCCGGACCGTTCGACACCACCCTGATGCGGGCCGAGGACCAGGAGTGGCTGCTGCGCATGCTCGCCACCACGCGGTGGCGGGCAGAGGGGCTGGACCAGGTGCTGGTGCATTACCGCACCTCCGCCCAGGGCCTCTCGGCGGACCTGGACGGCATGCTGGACGGCTGGCGCTGCATGATGGCGAAGGCAGCCGGCTACGCCCCGGCCCTCGTCGAGAAGCACGGGGCAGCCGCCGAGGCGCTGTTCGAGCGCTACCTAGCGCGCCGGGCGCTGCGGACCAGCGGCGACGGCTGGTTGGCCATGGCCCACCTCACAGCTGCACTGCGAATTAGCCCCAGGACGATGGCGCTGCAGGAGCCAGTCCGCACGCTGCTGACAGCCGCCGGCACCCTGGCAGCGCTCGCGCTGCCAGGGGCGGCCATGCACGCAGTCCTCAGCCGATGAGCGCCACGCTCAGCACGGCGCTGCACACGGAGGCGGCGCCGCGCCGGGCCAGCCCGGACGTCGCGGTCGTCATGCCCGTCTGCAACGTCGAGGCCTTCGTCGGCAATGCGGTAAACTCCGTCCTGGCGCAGACGATGCAGGACTTCGAGCTGATCGTGATCGACGACGAAAGCCGGGACGGCAGCATGGACATCGTGCGTGCCCTGACCGCCCACGACCCGCGGGCGCGCATCCTGCGCCAGGCGAACCGCGGCCTGGCCGGGGCGCGCAACACCGGGATCGCGGCCGCGCGGGGAAAGTACGTGGCGCTGCTGGACAGCGACGACACGTGGGGGCCTGACAAGCTAGCCCTGCAACTCGATCAGCTGCGGTCGCAGCCGGTCGACGTGAGCTGCTGCGGCTCGGAACTGGTGGGCACCGACGGTGCCCGCATGGGACTGCACCAGGCAGCCTGGACCGGCACCGCGTCCCCGGAGGACGTCTTCTTCGGCCGCGTCGTCCGGAACGGCTCGGTCCCCATGATCCGGCGCGACGTCCTGGAACGGGCTCGGCTGCCGGACCTGCCGGGCGACCGGGCGCAGTACTTCGACGAGTCGCTGCGCCGCTCAGAGGACGTCGAGTGCTGGGTGAGGCTGGCCATCGTCGGCCGGGCCAGGTTTGGATCGGTGCTGGGCACCCACACGCAGTACCGGATCAGGGGATTGAGCCTGTCAGCCGACACGATCCGCCAGCTGGAGTCCTGGGACGCCGCCTGCAGCCGGATCGAGGCCTACGCGCCGGAGTTCATCGCACGGGTCGGCGCGCAGGCGCGCGCGATGGAGCTGCGCTACCTCGCCCGTCGCGCCTTCCAGCAGCGCGACCGGGGCCTCGCCATGCAGCTGGCCACCGACGCGGTCCGCGCCTGGCCCGCAATCCTATGGCGGGAGCCCGCCAAAACCGTCACGACGCTGGCCGCTTGCCTAGCGCTGCGGGCGCTCCCGGCGCCCATGTTCGGAATGCTGCTGCGACGAGCCGCCCCCAGCTTCAACGCCGCCACATGACGGGCGCATCATGACAGGCGGGGAAAGCCAGTTTCCCCTCGCCCACCTGCTGGCCGACCCCAGTCTCGGAGGCATCACGCGGTCGCTGAAAGACCAGCTGCCGCTGCACCAGGGCGTGGCGCGCCACGAACTGGTCAAGGTCGCCACCAACTTCCGGCTGCCGCACCGCATCGCCGCCGACGCCTTCGTCGTCCACTTCGCCATGAACTGGGCCAAGCTGCCCTTCCTGCACGCCCTGCGCCTGCAGGTCGGACGGCGCCCCATCATCGTGCAGGAGCACAGCTACACCGGATCCTTCGAGGAGCTGCACGTGCCTAGCAAGGGGCGGTTCCGCGCGATGCTGAGGCGGGCCTACGGCCTGGCGGACATCGTGGTGGCCGTCAGCCACGGCCAGGCTGCCTGGCTGCGCGAGTCCGGCCTGGTCGAGGCGAGCAAGCTGACCGCCATCCCGCAGGCCCTGGACACGACGCTGCTGCGCGACATCCCGCTGCCCGAATGGAACGGCAGCGACCCGCTCCGCCTGGGCGCATACGGCCGCTACAATCCGCAGAAGGGCTTCGACATCCTGATCGAGGCGATGCGCGGCGTGAACGCCGCACAGGCCACGCTGCGGTTCGCCGGCTACGGCGCCGAGGAGGCGCGCATGCGGTCGCTCGCCGACGGGATGCCGCACGTCTCCATCGAAGGGCAGATCAGCAGCCCCGCCGCCTTCCTGAGCAAGGTCGACGCCGTGGTGATTCCATCGCACTACGAAGCGTTCGGCCTGGTTGCGCTTGAGACGAGAGCAGCTGGGCGGCCGTTCGTAGCAACCACCGTGGATGGCCTTTCCGAACAGGCCGGGGAGGGCTGGGCAGTGACCTGCAAGCCGCACGATCCAAACGCGCTCAGGCAGGCCATCCTGGAACTTCGGCAGCGCAACCTGGCGGAAATGGGAGCCGCCGCACGCCAGTCCGCCCGCGGTGCCCTCGAGGCGAACGTCGTAGCGTGGGAGGCGGTATACCGGCGGCTTGCGGATCTCCCCCGTGAACACCGCCGCTGGGGGCGCGACAGTTACGCGATGGCAGCGGTCCAGACGCCCCGGCAATATTCCTGCGCCGGTCGAATCGCCGGCCCGCCGCCGCCCGCATCAGGGGCTGGCCAGACTCCTACGGAGGCACAGTGAAAATTCCGGCCAGTCAATTCGCCACCCTTGCCCTGTTGGCGCTGCTGCTGTCCGGCTG
>CAXSFF010000546.1:0-3523 GCA_964236035.1 uncultured Acetobacteraceae bacterium | reverse complement strand
TCTCTCCCGCACGGATGATGTCGGGCGTAATCACCATGCCGGATGGCGGCGGGTTGCGCAACCACCTGGGACAGCACGCCCACTCGGCAGTCCTGCGGCGCAGCGTCCCGTGCTTCCGGCCGTCTGTCAGTTCTGCCAATTTGGGTTCTGGTAGGCGGGAGTCGCAGGTGCATGCTCGGTGGCGGTCTGTTCAGCCGGTATTTTCTCGACAGCGGCATCCGGACCATGTCCGGCTGGGCCGCCCTGCCGGACGCCGGCGTTGCCAGCTTCGCCGCCGCGGCACGCGCCACCTTCGACGCCTTCCACGACGCCGACGCTCCCAATGAGGCCGTCACCGAAGAACGCCTGATCTTCCCGGTCCTGCGCCTGCTCGGGTGGGACCTCCTGCCCCAGCAGGCGGTGACCCGGCGCCGGGAGGATGTGCCGGACGCGCTGCTGTTCGCCGACGCGGCAGCCGCCGGGGCGGCCATGCGCGTGCGTACGGGTCCAGATCGCTACAAGCTCGCCATGGTCGTGCATGAGAGCAAGCGCTGGGACCTGCCGCTCGACCGCGCGACGGATGCCAACGGACGCACGCCCGCCTCCCAGGCCCTGCGCTATCTCCGGCTTGCGGAGGAGCTGTTCGGCGGGCGGGTCCGCTGGGCCATGCTCAGCAACGGCCGGCTCTGGCGCCTCTATGCCTACGACGTCACCTCCCAGGCCGAACGCTTCCTGGAGGCCGATCTCGCCGCCATGCTCGCGCCTGGCGGCGAGACGGCCCTGCGCGCGTTCCTGCTGCTGTTCCAGCGCCAGTCCTTCCTTCCCGGCCCGGACGGCCGCAGCGTCCTGCAGGCCGCCATGGACGAGGCGGCGCAGTGGCAGCAGGCGGTCACCGCCAAGCTGTCCGGCGCCGTGTTCGAGGACGTGTTCCCCGAGTTGCTGCGCGCCCTGTCTGCCGGCGGCCCCGATGCGGCGCTGGCCGACTGGCCCAGCGCCGTGCGCGACGCGGCCCTGGTCCTGCTCTACCGCCTGCTATTCCTGCTCTACGCCGAGGACCGCGACCTGCTGCCGGCGGCCCATGACGGCTACCGTCCGTTCGCGATCACCACGCTGCGCCGCGAGGTCGCCGACGCCATGGCGCAGGGCCGCGCGATCTCCGCGACCGTGGCGACGTGGTGGCCCCGCCTGCTCCGCCTGTTCAGCGCCATCGCCGGCGGCAGCGACGCCATGGGGTTGCCGCCTTACAACGGCGGCCTGTTCGACGGGGGTCGCGCCCTCCTGCTCACCCACGTCGCCTTGCCAGACGCCGCCTTCGCCCGCGTGCTGAACCGGCTCTCCACCATCCTCACCGACGGGGAGCCGGTCTGGATCAACTACCGCGACCTCTCGGTCCAGCAACTCGGCGCCATCTACGAGGGCTGCTGGAACGCGGCGTCGCCGTCGACGCGGGCGTCGTGGTGCCGGTGGAGGATGCGACGCTGCGCCATGGCAGCGGCGCGTACTACACGCCCGAGACGCTCGTCCGCCTGGTCATGCGCCAGGCGGTGGCGCCGCTGCTCGCCGAGCGGCGGGCGGCCTTCGCCGTCGCTCTCGCGCGCGTCGGCGCCACCCGGCGCACGGCGGCCGACAAGCGCCTGGATCTCTGCCGCTTCGATCCCGCCACCGCCTTCCTCGGCCTCAAGATCTGCGATCCCGCCATGGGGTCCGGCCACTTCCTCGTCTCCCTGGTCGACTGGCTGTCGGACGAGACGCTCAGCGCGATGGAGGAGGCCGCCGATGACGCCGCCGCCATCGAGTACCGCTCGCCCCTTGCCGACCGCATCGCGCGGGAACGGGGGCAGATCGAGGCGGCGGCAACGCTCCATGGCTGGCCGCTCGACCCGCGCCACCTGGACGACCGGCAGATGGTCCGCCGCCTCGTGCTCAAGCGCGTGGTGTACGGCGTCGACCTCAACCCGCTGGCCGTGGAGCTGGCGAAGCTTTCGCTGTGGCTGCACAGCTTCACCGTCGGCGCGCCGCTGTCGTACCTCGACCACCACCTGCGCTGCGGCGACAGCCTGTTCGGCGCCTGGATCGCCGACACGGACGGCCTCACCACCGGGGCCGGGCGGGCGAAGCGGGGCGGACTGGCGCTGGCGGCCCCGATCGCCGCCGCGCGCAGCGCCGCCCAGGCCATGGAGCAGATCGAGGATCTGGCCGACGCCGACATCGCCCAGGTGCGGCAAAGCGCCGGGCTGTTTGGCGACATCGAGACCGCCACGGGGCCGCTGCGCGGCTTCCTGGACTGCCTGCACGCGCGGCTGTGGCTGCCGCGCCCGGACGGACGGCCTGCGCGGGCCGAACGCGAGGCGACCGTCAATGCCTGGCTGGACGGGTTGTGCGGCGATCCCGTGTCGCTCGCCAACGGTGCGCCGCCGCGAGGCGGCATCCCGGCGACGCGGCGCGCCGTGGACGAGCTGCTGCGGTCCCTGCGCAGGGTGGCGCGGGAGCGGCGTTTCCTGCACTGGCAGCCGGCCTTCCCCGGCATCTGGCGCACGTGGCAGGGCGTGACGCCGGAGGGAGGCTTCGACGCCGTCATCGGCAACCCTCCCTACGTCAGGCAGGAGCAGCTGACGCCGCTCAAGCCCGTGCTGAAGGCGCGCTTCGACGCCTATGACGGCATGGCCGACCTCTATGTCTACTTCTTCGAGCAGGCGCTGCGGCTGCTGCGGCCCGGCGGGCGCTTCGCCCTCACCGTGACCAACAAGTGGCTCAAGGCGGGCTACGCCGAGGCGCTGCGCGGCGTGCTGTCCGAACGCGCGTGGCTGCAGGGGGTGACGGATTTCGGCCACGCCCGCGGCTTCTTCCCCGGGACCGACGTGTTCCCCTCCATCGTCTGCGCGCGCCGCCCCTTGCCGGTGGAGGAGCCGCCGGAGGAGGTTGCCGTGACGGTGGTGCCGCGCGACCTGGTGCGGATGGAGGACCTGGAGACGCAGGTGGCCGCCGGGTCGTTCGCCGTCGCCCGCGCCGAGTTGACGCGCGAGCCGTGGGTTCTGGAGCCGCCCGAGGTGCGGGCGCTGATGGAGAAGTTGCGGCGCGCCGGGAGACCGTTGCGGGAATACGTGGGAGCAAACGCGCTGTATCGTGGAGTGCTTACAGGGCTAAACGAGGCTTTCGTGGTGGACACACCAACTCGGGATGCACTCGTCGCCTTGGATGGCAAGAGTGTCGAGCTACTTCGACCGTTTCTCCGGGGGCAGGATATTGACCGTTGGACGAGTGACTGGGCAGGCCTTTGGCTGATCTTTACCCGCCGTGGAATCGACATCGATAACTACCCAGCAGTTCGAAATCATCTAGCTAATTTTCGAGATAAGCTTGAGCCACAGCCTGCTGATTGGGACGGTGGTTTTTGGAGCGGACGAAAGCCTGGAAGTTACCGTTGGTTCGAAATCCAAGACAATACCGCCTACTTTCCCGCTTTTGCCGAACCAAAGATCATCTATCAGGAAATCCAGTATTACCCCGCTTACAGCCTCGACACCGAAGGTCGGTTCTTGAACAA
>CAXSFF010000545.1:0-3541 GCA_964236035.1 uncultured Acetobacteraceae bacterium | reverse complement strand
GTTGGTCATCGCGCCGTAGCCGAAGGTGTTGGCGACGCCGGCGACCGTAGTCGAGTGGCAGATACGCGCCTGGTGGTCGACCGTGTTGGTGCCCCACATCGCGCCGAGCTTGCGGAACATGTAGGCCGGCTCGTTCATGAACTTGGCCGAGCCGAGCCAGAACACGGAGTCGGGGCCTGACTTGCTGCGCACGTCCAGCAGCTTGTCGCCCAGCTCGTCGATCGCCTGGTCCCAGCTGAGCCGCTGCCAGACACCGTCCACCAGCTTCATCGGGTACTTCAGCCGCCGCTCGCCGGACACCAGCTCGCGCACCGCCGCGCCCTTGGCGCAGTGGGTGCCGAGGTTGACGGGGCTCTCGAACGCCGGCTCCTGCCCGACCCAGACGCCTTCCTGCACGCGGGCGATGACGGTGCAGCCGACGGAGCAGTGCGAACAAACCGACTTGCGCGTCTCCACGGGCACGTTGGGCACGACCTCGCCCGCCTCGGCCCGGCGGATGGTCGCGCCCCCGAACGCGCCCATGGCGCCGACCGCGCCGACCACCCCGCTGACGCGAAGGAAGTTGCGCCGGTCAAGCGCCGCGCGAGGCTCCGGCGCCGGGCTGGGCGCCAGGCTGGGCGCAAGTCCGGCAGCCGATGGGATGGACGAGGCGGGACGACGTTTGGTCAGCATTGCGGGTTGTCCTGACTAGCGGCCGACGAGGCGGTAGAATGTCTTGACGTGCTCGCTTTCCTTGTAGCGAGGCGCGTTCTCGGCGGGCGTGGCGTTGAACGCCATGGCGGGCGTGGCCAGGGTCGCGCCGGCGACCGCCGTGGCCGCAAGCCCCGCGCCCGTCAGCAACGCGCGGCGATTGATGCCCGGGGCGGCATCGGCCGCCGTGTCGGTGCCAGCGTTTAAGGCCTTGGTCATCGTCACGCCTCCATCTCGAATGCCAGGCACTCGACGTCGAAAAAGGACCCGCCCAGCAGGCCGACCGAACTGTAGAAGACCGAACTCTTGAAAACTTCAAGGTCCGAAAAGAATTGCCCGATCCACGGCGCCATGTGGCGCTTGAAGAAGCGACGCTGCAAGTCGAGCGCCTGCGTGCCCGCCTGGCCGCCGGCGATCAACTCGCCCATCAGCTCGCACAGCGTGCCGGCGTGGTCCTCCGGGTCCGGGTGGCCCGGCGTCGCGGCGAACCCGAGTGCCACAAGCTCCTGCCGCAGCCGTGCCAGCGGCCGGTCGTGCAGGAAGCCGGTCAGGTAGAACGAGGCGTAGGGCACCAGCTCGCCGCGCGCGATCCCCACGAAGATCGTGTCGTAGTCCTGCGCCGCCGCATCCAGTGTCGTGGCCTTGGCCGCCTGGACCAGGGCGGCCAGGGCGGCGCCGACGGCCGTGCCGGTGTCCTGGCCGTGCAGGCCTCCGATGGCTTCGAGCAACTGCGGCGTCGGCGGGTGCGAAAGGGCCGCGCCGAGCAGCCGGTAAAGCCCGGCCCGGGCCTGCTCCATCTCATCGAATGGCGGAGCCACCGCCAGCCGGGCATCTGCTGGGGTCGCCATCACACCGGCATCGCGCCGCCGTGCCGCCTGACGGGCACAGCGATGGAGACTTCAGGGTTCGCCACCTCTACAGGCGGGACATCGCTCGCGACCAGCGGCGTTGGTGGCTCCCACGGAGCTTCGACAGGCGGCGGCTCGGACGACGCCGCCGGGGCTGCGTCGTCTGGCGACGCCAACTGCCCTGGGCCATCCTCATGGGCATCAGGCGCGTCGTTGCCCACGGCTGCCGCGACCTTCGCGCCGGACCGGACGATCTGGCTGAGCCACGTCGCGGCATCGTCGCCGGGCGCGAGCTCGCCGTAGCCGGGCGCGTTGAAGTCCCAGGCATACTCGGCCATGCCGCGGAAGTTGGCGATCACGGGGTCGCTGGCCCACGCGATGCCCAACGCCTGCGCCTGCACCGCCTGGGAGACGCCGCGGGCTAGGAAAGCGGTGTAGTCGCTGTCCGCACCCAAACTCTCGATCGGGGGCAGCTCCAAGGCGGCCTCGTCCAGCGCCGATTCGGGCACTGGCGGGGCCTCCGCCTGCCGGCTGGCTGCCTTGCGGCGGGACCAGCGTGCCAGGAAGCCGCCCGCCGGCTCCTCGCTCATGGCGTCCTCCGCAGCATCGGCCGCCGTTCGCCCACGCCGTCGCGCTTGCGCTTCCAAACCTCCCGTTCGACATGGTGCTCGGCCACGAAAGCCGTCACCCACTCCAGTATCGCCTTCGGCATCGGCACCGGTTCGACGAGGTCGGACCCCGTGTCGGCATGCGCGTGCGCCTCGCCGACGCACACCGTGGCCCCCGCCAGCGACATCCCGGCCCCGCCTGGCGCATGGCGCAGGAAGACGTACACGGCGGGAGCTGCGCCCTCGATGTTGTATTTCAGCGTGTCGGTCTCCCCGGGGAACAGCAGGAGTTCGGCGGCCCCGGCATAGAAACGCTGCACTGCCCCCGTGTCCTCCAGGCAGGTCCACGCCGGCACCTCGGGCGCCGAGTCGAGGATCGCGCTCACCCGCCAGCGGTGGTCGATCCAAGGGTTGTCCACCGCCTCCCGTTCGGCGACGATGCCGACCTGGCGCTGCCACACGTCAGCCATCGGCGCGCTCCAGCAGCGTCAGGTCGATCGGCGCGTGCGGCCCGCAAGGGTCTGTGTCCGGCGTGATGGTCTTGAACTGCTCGACCAGCTCCTCGCCTTCGAACCGGCGGCTGATGGCCAGGATCGTGCCCGGTGGATGGTCGCAGATGCTGCTGGCGAAGGCCACCTCGCGCTCCGCCACCGCCTGCGCCGCCTCCATCGACGGAGCGCCGTGCATCATGACGAAGTGCAAGGCCAAGGCGTCCGTCACGCCCGCCACGTCGGCGTTTGATGCCTGCTCCACCGTCACCAAGGTGGTCCAGCCGAAGCTGCCGACGCCCAGGAAGCCGTTCGCGAACGCCGCGCGGCGCTTGCCGGCGAGCCGCTCCGGCCCCGATGCCAGGAAGCTGAAGCTGCCAGGCACCGCCCACTCCCCCGGCTCGGCCGCGGAGTCGAACACCGACAGGTCGGAGTGGTCCAACCGAAACGCGCGCGGCAGGCGCATCATGCCGGCTGCACCGCATGGGCGGCGCGCCACGCCCGGCCGACCCCGGCCTCGCCCTCGTGCTGCCACAGGTCGATCGCGGCGAGCAGGTGACGGCAGATCGATTCGAGCAGCTCGGAGCCGGACACCTCGACGCCCTCCTCGGCAAGGTCCGAGAGCCACGGCGTCAGGCCGGGCGCATCCAGCCGAAGGTCCAGCCGCACGGTGAAGCCCAGCACGAGCCACGCCGGCGTCCCGTCGGCCAAGCCCGGGCCGCGCGCGAGCCTGGCTGCCGCCACCTCGCCCTGGTTCAACGCGATCAGGCCGAGCGAGACGATGTCCAGTACCGCCTTCGGGGGCACGAGCGCGGCCAGGCTGTCCATCATGGCCAAGGTGGCGAGGCGGAGCACGGTCTCGTCGTCCACGGGGCGGTCCGGCGTGAGCGTCAGCGCGGCCTCCAAC
>CAXSFF010000544.1:0-3549 GCA_964236035.1 uncultured Acetobacteraceae bacterium | reverse complement strand
AGGCCGTAATGGCCGACCCCGGGTTGCTCGTAGTGCTGGCGCCGCGCTTCCGCCAGGTTCGGCAGCAGCTTGTGGGTCGCCTTGGTCTGACCGAGGCCGGAGATGTCGTCGCGCTCGCCCTCGATCGTCATCAGGGCGGTGCGGGTGATGGCGGACGGGTCGACATGGCGGCTGCGCGACATGAACAGCCCGCGCGGCAGCAGGTGCTGCTGGAACACGGCGCTGATGGTTTGCAGGTAGTATTCCGCCGACAGGTCCATCACCGAGCGGTACTCGTCGTAGAACGCGCGCTTGGCGGCGAGCGGCTCCTGGTCGCCGTCCACCAGGTGGCTGAACATCTGGTAGTGCGCCTCCATGTGGCGGCCCAGGTTCATCGACATGAAGCCGGCCAGTTGCAGGAACCCGGGGTAGACGGGGCGCAGGAAGCCGGCGTTGCCGAACGGCACGCGATGGATCACGTTCTGCTTGAACCACGCCAGGTCGTGCTTCTTGGCGAAGGTGTTGACCTCGGTCGGCGCCTCGCGCGTGTCGATCGGGCCGCCGATCAGCGTCATGCTGCTGGGCGCCGTGGCCGCGTCGTCGGCGTTCATCAGCGCCGTGGCCGCCAGCACGGGGACCGCCGGCTGGCACACCGCGAGCAGGTGGGTCTGCGGACCGAGGAAACCGCAGAACTGGCGGATGTAGTCGATGTAGTCGTCGAGGTCGAAGCCGGGGCCGCTGAGCGGCATGTCCTTGGCGTTCTGCCAGTCGGTCACATAGACCTGGTGGTCGGGCAGGAACGCCTCGACCGTGCCGCGCAGCAGCGTCGCGTAATGCCCGCTGACCGGCGCCACGATCAGCAGCGTCGGGTCGGAAGGCCGGTGCGCCGCGCGGCGGAAATGCAGCAGGTCGCACCAGGGCAGCGACAACGCCACAGTCTCGGTGATCGCCACGGGTTCGCCGTCGATGACGGTGCTCTTGTAGCCGAACGCCGGCTTGCCGAAGCGCCGCGTGGTGTGCTCAAAGCTGTTCATCGCGGCGGCGGCGATGCGGCCGAGGGGGGTCTGCGCCAGCACGTTCTGCGGCATGTCCATCATCGACAGCGAGCCCGAGATCATCGCGCGCATCGGCTCCAGCGCCAGGCGCTGCATCTCGTAGAATTGGTAGAGCATCGGGCTTAAATCCTGTTTGGGTTGGCTTGGTTGGCGCGGAACACGGCGAACAGGCCGCGTGCCACGGCCTCGGGCGAGGCGCCGCCGGGTTTGAACCAGGTCAGCGCCCAGTTCAGCGACCCCAGCAAGGCCAGGCGGAACGAACTCGCGCTGACACCGGCAGGCAGCGCCAGGTCGTCGACCAGGCGTCGGAACACGGCCTCGTAGCGGTGGCGCTGCCGGATCAGCTCCGTCGCCGCCGCGACCGTGTGGCTGGGATCGTCGGCGACGACGGCCGCGATTAGGCCGCCGCCCAGCAGGACCTGCAGATGCACGACCGCGGCGGCTTCCAGCCGGTCCCAGGGATCGCGATGGGCCTGCACGGCGCATTCGATGGTGGCGACCGCATGGTCGATGGCGGCGGCGTAGATCGCGGCGAGCAGCGCCTCCTTGGAGGCGAAATGGTAGTACATCGAGCCCGGCAGCATGCCGACCGCGGCGGCGATGTCCCGCATGCTGGTGCGCTCGTAACCCTGTGCGCCGAATAGCAGGCCGGCCTGCTCGATGATCTGCGCGCGCCGGTCCGTGCGAACGAGTTCGTCGATGCTCACGCGCGGCTCTGATATTCAAACGTTCGTTTGGTCATGTTGCAGTGCAAAATAGGCGCTACATTGACGCTGGCACAACCCGTTATTGATGGAGGAGGTCTTGCTCGCTTAATCGTGACCGGCGGGCGCGACCATGGAGGGGATCGTCCGGCACAGGATGTACAGGTCCAACCGCAGCGACCAGGTTTGGATGTATTGGAAGTCGAACTCGACCCGGCGGTGCAGCTTCTCCAGCGTATCGGTGTTGCCGCGCCAGCCATTGACCTGCGCCCACCCCGTCATTCCCGGTTTCGCCCGGTAGCGCAGCAGGTAGTCCGGCATCGCATCCGTGTAGATACGGCCCTCCGCCTTGGCGCGTGCCGCGTGGGGGCGGGGGCCAACCAGCGACATGTCGCCGCGGATCACGTTGAGGAGCTGCGGCAGCTCGTCGAGCGAGTGCCGGCGCAGGAACCGGCCGACCCGGGTCACCCGCCTGTCGTGCAGGCCGACCAGGGTCTCGGCCGCATTGTCGACCTGCGCCACCCGCAGGGAGCGGAACTTGAAGATGCGGAAGGTGCGGCCGAACTGCCCCGTGCGGGTCTGCATGAACAGCGCGGGGCCGGGGCTGTCGAGCCTGATCAGCACGGCGATGATGGCGGCGGCCGGCATCAGCAGCACCAGCAACGCGCAGCCGAACACCAGGTCGAACGACCGTTTCAGGACGCGGTCGGCGATGGTGAACGGCGGCACCATCAGCGTCGGCATGATCACGCCGGCCAGCGAGTGGCGCGCGAGCGACGGCAGCGCCGGCGGCAGGTGCTCGGGCAGCAGCCGCACCGTTACCGGCAGGAACCGCAGTTGCTCCAGCACGGCCGTGATGCGCGACCCCGTGGACCACGGCATCGCCACGAACACCTCGCGCACCTTGCTCTCGTTAAGGTAGCGGACGATCTGGCTGGTGTCGCCAAGGAACGGCAACTCGCCGTGCAGGGCGCCGGGCAGCCCGGGCCGGTCGTCGAAGAAGCCGGCGACCCGGTAGCGCGCGTCCGCCGCCAGGCTGAGGTGGTGCAGCAGGATGACGGCCTGCTCGCCGCCGCCGACGATCACCGCCTCGATCAGGTCCGGCATATAGCCCGGCACCCGGCGCGCGAAGATCAGCAGGCACCGCCGGACGATCGTGGTCGCGACCGCCGCGGACAGGAACCATCCAAGCAGGGTCAGGGTGCCGATCATCCGCTGCCGTGCCGGCCTAGCGGATCAGGGAAGCGATTGGCTGGCGGCCATCGCCACGCAGGCGAACGCTGACGCCAGCATGCGCAGCGCCAGCCAGGTCTTGGCGCCACCGGGCGGCCGCAGCACCGCGCCTTGCAGCAGCAGCAGCGAAACATAGCCGACCGCGACGAATACCGGGCGCGGCAGCGACGTGGCGCGCAGCCCCGTGATGGCGAGCGCCGCATAGCCGAGGCCGAACACGACCATCCCCTCGGCGGTCAGCCCCGTCGCCTGCAACGCCAAGGGCTTGATCCAATGGCGTCGGCGGGGACGGTAATCGACAAGGAGAGCGTCCGGGTACGAGATCGGCAGGCACTCTGGCGGCAATGCCAGGAAATGTTTTGACATGGCGGGAACTACTCCGGCCGACGCGAAAGCTGTCGCCGACGTGGTATGGGCCGGATGCCAAGGTCTCACGACATCCCGACGCAACTCTGCCGTGACTTGCCGTCATCGTGGTATCAGGCGTTGGTCAATGTACCGGCCGCGTACATCCACGTACCCGCAGGCACTCCAGGACCGCCGCTGTAAGGCTTTCAGGCGTGTCACGCACCTCGACC
>CAXSFF010000543.1:0-3552 GCA_964236035.1 uncultured Acetobacteraceae bacterium | reverse complement strand
TTCCAAAGGCGAGCCTTTGGCGGAGTTTGAGGCAGAGCCTCAACCTTGCTTCCTGGCCTGCCTCAGAACACCTGGCGCAGGATCGCGTAGAGCAGCCCCGCGATCGCCATCGCCGCCGGCAGGGTGAGCACCCAGGCCAGCGCCATCGCCCGCAGCGTCGACCACTGCAGCCCCGACCCGTTCGCGGCCATCGTGCCGGCGACGCCGCTCGACAGCACGTGCGTGGTGGACACCGGCAGGCCGTAGGCGTCGGCGAGCCCGATGGTGAACATCGCGACGATCTCGGCGGACGCGCCCTGGGCGTAGGTCATGTGCGTCTTGCCGATCTTCTCGCCGACCGTGACCACGATGCGCTTCCAGCCGACCATGGTGCCGAGGCCCAGCGCGAGGGCGACGGAGACCTTCACCCAGGTCGGGATGAAGCGCGTGCCGCGGTTGAACCAGCCCTGCTCGGACCTGAGCGTGGCGATCTCCTCGTCGCTGAACCCGGTCGGCTTGGCGCCCATGACGTGGATCGCGTCGGACGCCAGGTACATGTCGCTGCGCACGTTCTGCGTCGCCCGCGCCGGCACCGCCTTGATCGCGCCATACTGCTTCACCTGGTTGCCGATGTCGGCCGACAGCGCGGCGAGCGCCGCGTACACCGCCGGCGTGTTCACCGCCCGGGTCTTGAGCGCCTCGCTCACCGTGCCGCGCGCCGCGCCGGCGTCGGCGGGCGCGGCGGCGCCCGCGGCATGGGCCTGGAAGGCGGCCTGCGCGCGGCCGGTCGCCTCGAGGAAGGCGGGCGTCGTGGATTCCGGCACCGCGCGGTTCAGCGCGTAGGCGGTGGGGGCGGCGCCGATCAGGATCAGCATGATGAGGCCCATGCCCTTCTGCCCGTCGTTGCTGCCGTGGAAGAAGCTTACGCCGGTGCAGGTCGCGATCAGCAGGGCGCGGATCGGGCCGGGCGGCGGGGCATTGCCCTTAGGAGCCTCGTAGAGCGCCTTGTTGTGGATCACGAGTTTCATCGCCAGCAGCAGGGCGCCGGCCAGCACGAAGCCGATCAGCGGGCTGAACAGCAGCGCCTCGGCGATCTTGAGCGCCTGGGTCCAGTCCACGCCGGAGGTCGCCTGGCCGGCCGGCGCCAGGAGCTGGTTTGCCAGGCCCACGCCCATGATCGAGCCGATCAGCGCGTGCGAGGAGCTGTTCGGGATGCCGAACGCCCAGGTGCCGAGATTCCAGATGATCGCCGCGATCAGCAGCGAGAAGATCATCGCGTAGCCCGCGCCGCTGCCGACCTGCAGGATCAGCTCGACCGGCAGCAGGCTGACGATCGCGTACGCCACCGCGCCCGAGGAGGTCAGCACGCCGAGGAAGTTGAAGGTGCCCGACCAGACCACCGCGACCAGCGGCGGCAGGCTGTGCGTGTAGATCACGGTGGCGACCGCGTTCGCGGTGTCGTGGAAGCCGTTGACGAACTCGAAGCCCAGCGCGACCAGCAATGCGAGGCCGAGCAGCACCAGGGCGCCGACCGCGAGGCCATGCTCGCCGACATCGCTGACGTCGCTGTAGATGCTGAACGCCGCGTAGCCGAGCCCGGCCAGCAGCACCGCCAGGAACGCCAACGCGCCGCCGGTGTGCGGCTTGCCGTCGAGGCGGGGGCGCGAGGACGACATCCCCAGCCCGCTGTTCATCGTCACGTCCGACATCGCTGCCTCCGGGTCTTGTTTCGGCTCCGCACTTAGCGAATGCGTCGGCAGGGTTTGGTGTCAGTTCCGTGACAATTCGGCGCGGCCGGCGTTTCCCGACCGGCCTGGATGGGTCAGGAACCCGGCCCGCTGCGGTCGCGCGAAATTCTGGGCCGAGGTTTACAGGCGCCGCCGCATCTTCTACCCGGGGCCGGCAACAGGAGAGAGACGTCATGCGGAAACTGCTCGTGCTCGGGACCGTCTGCCTTTCCGGCTGCGCATCCATCCTCAGCGGCACCAGCCAGCAGGTGATGGTGAACACCAACCCCGGCGGTGCCCGCTGCGGCATCTACAAGGAAAGCGAGCGCGTCGCCACGATCGACAGCACGCCCGGCAGCGCCACGGTGCAGCGCACCAAGCACGATATCTGGCTCGCCTGCGTCAAGCCCGGCTACCAGACCGCGACGTACCGCAACCACTCGGGCCTCGCCAGCACCAGCTTCGGCAACATCATCGCGGGCGGCCTGATCGGCGTCGCCGTCGACAGCGCGACCGGCGCCGACAACCGCTACGAAACCCCGGTCAACGTGTCGATGGTGCCGCTGCAGCCCGGGGACCAGCAGGTGGTCGACCTGCCGCAGCGGTTCGACGGGACGTTCCCCGCAGTGGCCGTGCCGATGACGGCAGCGCCTGCCGGACGGCCGGTGAGCTGATGCCTGCGGCGCACGGCAGCGAAAGGCAGGAAGGCTGAGGTTCCGCCTCATCTGCCGAAGGCTCGCCTTTGGAATGCACTCCATGTTCCTGGCGCGCACCCTGGCCGGCTACTGTGTCAAGGCAATCCCGCAGTCTGACTCAGAACTCACCAGAGCGGTGTCAGCAACAAGTCAAGTAAACGCTGGCAACATTGCGCTCCTTAAAGATGCCTGGAACAGCCCGTCCTTGTCCGGAATGACATCGTTTCCTGGCGGTCGGCATGATGACGTGCCGGGTGTCTTCTCCTCGGCGTTCAACGCGCTTGTAATATTGTTGACCAGGACGCACACGGTCGGCGCTGACCTGACCAGTCGATGCCGGCTTTGCCAGCCGCTGACCCGGCGTCCTTGTGTCACCACCTGGATGTGCGCATATGTATGCGCGCAACAGGAGGGCTGGGAATGACCCACATGGCATCTACGAAGCAGCCGGTGAACCTGACCTTGAACGTTGATGTCGTCCGCCGGGCGAAGGCTCTGGTCGGTGCACGCAACCTGAGTGCCACAGTCGACGGGTTGCTGGAAACCTTCGTGACCGAGAGCGAGGCTGCGGAGATCGACCGCAAGGCACAGATCGAACTGTGGTGCGCTTCGACCAACGAGTTCGTCGCTCGTTACGGCGCTCCTGGTGATGAGTACAGCCCGTTCTGATGGCACAGTTCGATGTCCATCTGAACCCCGGCCGATCGAAGAGGGAGGTTCCCTTCTTCGTCTCTGTCCAGTCCGGCGAGTTTGCCTCCTCTGGTCGTCTTGTCGTTGTGCCGCTGCTCCTGGCGTCACTGGAACGCCATCCGATGACCAGGGTGTTCGAGATCGAGGACCGTGCCGTGGTCGCGAACCCGTTGCTGATCTTCTCGATCGAAGTCGAGAAGCTCGGCGACAGGGTGACGACGCTCTCGGATGACGAGGGTGCATCCGACATCATGAACGCGCTCGACCGGGTGATCAGCCGCGTCTATGGCTGACGACTCTTCCAGGACGTGATCCCGGACCGGGATCATGTCCAGGCTGGCCTGTTCAGCCTCCGCTCTGGCCGCATTCCTCCTCCGCCGGTCCTCACGGCCGCAGCACCGCCAGCACGATCTCGACCACGATCAGCACCACGATCGCCAGCTCCATCAGCGCCGCCCGCC
>CAXSFF010000542.1:0-3559 GCA_964236035.1 uncultured Acetobacteraceae bacterium | reverse complement strand
GCCGGCCAGACCCTCCGGCTGCAGCACGTTCAACGGCGCGCTGCCCCACAGCGCCCGCACCGCCTCCTCGATCGTCAGGATGACGCCGAAGGTCGCCAGCACCTGGCTGAGGTGGTCACGGCCGTACAGGTGACGGAACACCAGCACCTCCAGCAGCAGCCCGATGGCCAGCGTCGCCGGCAGCGCCAGCAGCAGGCCGAGCCAGAAGCTGCTGCACCAGAGCCCGAGCGTGGCGGCGATGTAGGCGCCCAGCATGTACTGCACGCCGTGCGCCAGGTTGATGAAGTCCATGACGCCGAACACCAGCGTCAGCCCCGCCGCCACCAGGAACAGCAGGACGCCGAACTGGAACCCGTTCAGCAGCTGCACCAGGAGAAGGTTCAGCGGCATCAGCGCATGTGGCATTCGGCGGCGTAGCTGTCGATGTCGGTGTCGGCGCTCAGCACCTTGCGCACCGTTTCGGTCTGGTACTTGCCGTCCGCGCGCTTGGCGACCTTGCACAGGTAGAAGTCCTGCACCGGGTAGTGATTCACGCCGAAGCGGAACGCGCCGCGCACGGATGGGAAGTCGGCCTTCTCCAAGGCAGCGCGCAACCCCGCCTTGTCCGACAGCTTGCCGCCGACGGCGCGGATGCCGGAGTCGAGCAGGAACGCGGCGTCGTAGGAATGCGCGGCGTAGTTGCCGGGGACATAGCCGTAGGCGGCCTCGAAATCCCGCACGAACTGCTTGCTGCGGGCGTTGTCGAAATCCGGCGCCCAGGTCGACCCCGTGTAGAACCCAACCGCCGCGTCCCCCAGCGCCGGCAGCGTCGCCTCGTCCACGGTGAAGGTCGACAGGAACGGGATGCTCGCCAGCCCGGCCTGCCGGTACTGCCGCACCAGGTTGATGCCGAGCGCGCCGGGCATGAAGGTGAAGATCGCGTCCGGCTTGGCGGCGGCGATCTTGGCCAGCTCGGTCGAGAAGTCGAGCTGGCTGAGCGGCACGTAGATCTCGTCGACCACCTCGCCCTTGAAGCGGCTGCGGAAGCCCTCGGCGGCGTCCTTGCCGGCCTGGTAGTTCGGCACCAGCACGAACACCCGCTTGTAGCCGAAATCCTGCGCCGCCTGGCCCATGGCGGCGTGCGGCTTGCCGTTCTGGTAGGAGGTCACGTAGAAATACGGGTTGCAGTTCTTGCCGGCGTAGGTCGACGGCCCGGCGTTGGTGCTGACCAGCACGGTCTGGCTTTCGGTGACGGGGCGGAAGATCGCCTGCAGGATGTTGCTGAACACCACGCCCGCCACGACATCGACGCCGTCGCGCTCCAGCGCCTCGTGCACCTTGGTCAGGGCGGCGTCGGGCTTCAGCTCGTCGTCGATCACCAGCGTCTCGGCCGGCAGCCCGCCGAGCTTGCCGTCGAGATGCTTCACCCCGAGCAGCCAGCCGTCGCGCAGCTGCGTGCCGATCGCGGCGCCGGCGCCGGACAGGGTGGCGACGAAGCCGACCTTGACGCCGGGCGTCTCGGCGGCGCGCACGGCCGCGGGGCTGATGAGGGCCGCGGCGGCCGTGCCGAGCAGGGTGCGTCTATCCATCGTGCGAAAGATCCTTGTGCAAATCCGTCATTGCGAGGAGCGCTTGCGAAGCGGCAATCCAGGGCCGCGCGACACACATCCGCCGGGTTGCCCTGGATTGCCGCACCGCCAAGCGGCGGCTCGCAATGACATCAGATCGGGAACGCCAGCAGCGTCTGCACCCGAAGCGTGTCGTAGATGCAGCGCTTGGAGCGGAACTTCAGCCCCTCGTCGGTGCGCACCACCTGGTCCAGGTACATGCCGGCCTGGAAGATGCTCGACTCCCCCTCCTGCGACGTGTTGACCACGACGTAGCTGGTCCGCATCGCAAAGCTGCCGTCCTCCGCGAGCCGCCATTCCATGCCGGACAGGCAATGGCGGTAGCACGGCTTCTCGTAGATGTTGGCGTTGCGCAGCGCCACCACCCGGTCGCGCAGCATGCGGGCGTTGTCGCAATGGATCACGGGGGCCGGGAACCCGGCGTCCTCGTTCTCCTTCGACACGATCTGGTACAGGCAGTCCTCGACGAACATGCCCGGCCATTGCTCGATGCGGTCGTTGTCCAGGCACGCGACGTAGCGGTCCTGCAACGCGGACAGCTCGAGCCGCAGCATCAGATCCTCCATCACTCCGCCGCCATCGCCACGGGAGGCTCCGTGTCGAACCCCATCAGCTTCTGGTAGCCGACCCAGAAGCGGCGGATCAGGCTCTCGGTGATCAGCGTGCCCTGTTCGCCCGGGGCGGCGCGGGACATCTCGATCACCGAGTTGAGGTCGCCGTCGCGGGCGGTGCCGCGCTGCACCAGTTCGGTCGCCTCCGTGTCCTCCATGGAGATGTAGCCCGCCGGGCCGACCAGGTTGGCCTGCTTGATGCGCAGGTTGCGCAGCTCGGGGGTGTCGTCCTCGTAGCCGAAGAAGTGGAACACCAATTCAAAATGCCCGGGACCTTTCGGCAGCAGTTGGCGGCAGACCAGGGTGTTGTGGATTTGCTGGATCACCAGCTGCGGGAAGATCGGCTGGATGTGGTTGGTGGCGAGTTCCTCGTATTCCTGGTGCATCGCCAGGATGCTGTCGTCCTCCAGCTTGAACGCCTCGTCGTAGGAGCGGATCTGCTGGTTCTTGTAGGCGCCGGCGGTGGTCTCGTCGTCGTTCTTGGCGGCGAAGATCAGGCTGTGCAGCCCCGTGGCGGCGTCGGGGATGCAGCGCGCCTTCATGCCGACGCGGAAGATGTTGAACGTGGTGTGGAACAGGTGCAGCAGGCTGGCGTGGTACGGGTCCTTGGTGTTCTCCAGGTACAGCTTCCAGTTGCTGTCGGAGTACTGCCGGGTGCAGCCCAGGTACACGACAGGCTTGCAGAAGATGCGATCCACGTAGGGCCGCATCTCGGAGCCGATGTACTCGGCGAGCGATGCCACGGCGTCGCTGAAGGTCGCGAACACCAGGCCGTGGTAGCTCTCGACGCGGAGCTGGCGCAGGCTGTGGTCCTTGGGGTCGAAATCCTTCGGCATCCCCGTCGCGTCCTTCTGGCCGCGGCGGAACGGCACGCCTTGCAGGTTGCCCTTCGTGCCGTAGCTCCATTGGTGGTAGACGCAGGAATGCGACATCGCGTTGCCGCGCGGCAGGCGGCAGACCACGGCGCCGCGATGGGCGCAGCGGTTGACCCAGGCCGCCAGCGCGCCGTCCTCGTCGCGCGTCATCACCACGGGGGTGTCGCCGACGAAGGTGCTCTTGTAGTCGCCGGGCTTCGGGATTTCCGCCTCCAGGCCGAGGAAGCTCCAGGTCGGGCCGCGATAGATGCGCTCCTGCTCCAGCGCGTAGATCGCCTCGTCGCTGAAAACCTTGTACGGCACGCGGGAGCCGTCCGCGTTCGGGAACACGGCGAGCGGGCTGTGGGCGGGCTGCTGATCCATCATGTCGCACCTTCCTCGGTCTGCCGCCGGAACGCCGGGCGTGCCGGATGGTCGTCCGGATATCGGTCGCAATACAAGTCCGCAATGCAAGGCGCATTCCAGC
>CAXSFF010000541.1:0-3559 GCA_964236035.1 uncultured Acetobacteraceae bacterium | reverse complement strand
TGCGAGAGTGGCGGAACGGTAGACGCACGCGACTCAAAATCGTGCGCCGCAAGGCGTGGGGGTTCGAGTCCCCCCTCTCGCACCAGCATCTGTCCCAGCATCCCATGACCGGCGCCGGTCATGGGAGGCGCGTAGTGTTGGCGCGCGACCTCCGGCTATGGCAGACTCCGGCCAGGACGAGGAGTGCGGCAGATGCCCGAGCAGACCAAGGTTGCAACGACCCGGCCCGGCTTGACGGCCGCGGCACTCGCCCTCGGCACGGTGTTCACCGGGCTGGCGCTCGCTGCTCCGGCCCGTGCCCAGGGGCAGCCGCATACCTTGCAGGAGGCGTTGGCGGCGGCCTACTCCACCAACCCGACCCTGCTGGCGGCGCGCGCCGCCTTGCGCGCCGTCGACGAAGGGGTGCCAGCCGCCCTCGCCGGGTGGCGGCCGCAGGTGATCGTCTCGGGCTCCTATGGCGGCGCCGCCGGCGAAACCCAGCTTTCCGCCATCTCGCCGAAGGTCCGCGACAATCGCCAGCCGTTGACGGCGACCGCCACCATCACGCAGCCGATCTACAACGGCGGCCGCACCCAGGCCACCACCCACTCGGCGGAAAACCGGGTGCTGAGCCAGCGTGGCCGCCTGATCGCGACGGAACAGCTGGTCTTCGGCAACGTCATCACCGATTTCGTCAACGTCATCCAATCGCAGCAGCTCCTGCAGCTCAACATCAACAACGAGCAGGTGTTGAACCGGCAGCTGCAGGCGACCAACGACCGCTTCCGGGTCGGCGAGATCACCCGCACCGACGTGGCGCAGGCCGAGGCGGCGCTGGCCAACGCGCGCGCCGTCCGGGAAACGTCGGAGGGCAACGTGCAGACCGCGCGGGCGGCGTACCAGCGCGATGTCGGCTTCCTGCCCGACCGTCTGGTGGAGCCGCAGCCGCTGGCGGTGCCGATCAAAAGCTCGGCCGAGGCGTCGCGCATCGCGGCGGCCAACAACCCCACGCTGATCTACACCATGTTCGACGCCGCCGCCTCCAAGGACCAGGTGGATGTGGCGTTCTCCGCCCTGTTGCCGACCGTCACCGCGACGGGCACGGGGTTCCGGCAGGACAACAGCGGGTTCAACAATTCGCGCAACATCGGCGCCCAGGGGCTGGTGAACGTGTCGATCCCGCTCTTTCAAGGCGGCGCCGAGTATGCCGCCGTGCGCCAGGCGCGGCAGACCGAGCAGCAGGCCCGCAAGACGGTGGACGACACCCGCCGCCAGGTGATCCAGGCGGCGATCACGTCATGGGAGACGCTGGTGGCCGCGCGGGCGACCATCCAGAGCACCCGCGCCGCCATCACCGCCAACCAGATCGCTCTCGAGGGCACCCAGCGCGAGGCGATCGTCGGCAGCCGCACCACGCTGGATGTGCTGAACGCCGAGCAGGCGCTGCTGCAATCGCGTTCGACCCTGGTGCAGAACCTCGCCAGCCTGGTGACGTCGTCTTACAACGTGGCCTCGGCGATCGGGCGGCTGACCGCCAAGGATCTGGCGTTGAACGTGCCGATCTACGACGACACGGCGTATTACATCGCCGTGCATGACCGCCTGTTCGGGACGGGTGACTACGATCTCAGCCAGCCGGGGCGCTGAGGCGTGGCTACCCCGCCGGTCCCAGCGGCCCCGCCGGCGCCGGAGCAGGCTGGCGCCGACCCTTCGATGGAGGACATCCTGGCCTCCATCCGGCGCATCCTGAACGAGGACGAGGCAGGGGCGGCCAACGCCGACGGCGCGGCGGCCCACACAGGCGAAGCCCAGCCTGGGACCGCGGGCGGCGCCGAACCCGTGGCGGACGAGGACGAGATCCTGGTGCTCGATCAATCGATGATCGTGGTGCCGGAAAGCAGTCCCGCCGCCTTGCCGGTGCGGCCCGAGGAAGTCGTGCTGGCGACGCCAGTGCCCGCCGCCGGACCGGCTCCCGTGGCAAGACCAGCTCCCGAACCCGTGCCGGCGTCGCCGGCGGTCCCGGCGGAGGCGCCGCGGGCGTCGGACCTGCTGGCGCCGGAGAGCGAGGCCGCCGCCGTGTCGTCGGTGGGCTCGTTGCTGCGGTTGCTGACCAACGAGCGCTCGGCCCAGGTGCACCGTGGCGGCCCGACCATCGAGGACCTCGTGCGCGAGGAAATCCGCCCCTTGCTGAAGGGCTGGCTGGATGCCCACCTGCCGCCGCTGGTCGAGCGCCTGGTGCGGGTGGAAATCGAGCGGGTGACCGGCCGCGCCGCTCAGTAGCCCGGCAGTTCGCGTCCTGCTTTGCGCCGGCGCCCGCAGCGGTTAAGACACCCGGCATGTTGGACAGATCGTTCGTGCCCGAAGCCGTCGAGACCGCGCTGTACCAGGCGTGGGAGGCAGCCGGCGCGTTCGCCGCCCGCCCGGACCATGCCGGCGCGCCCTACACCATCATGATCCCGCCGCCGAACGTGACCGGCAGCCTGCATGTCGGGCACGCGCTGACCATGACGCTGCAGGACACGCTGATCCGTTGGCGCCGCATGCAGGGCCGCGACGCCCTGTGGCAACCCGGCACGGACCACGCCGGCATCGCCACGCAGATGGTGGTCGAGCGGCTGCTCGCCGACGCCGGCACCACCCGGCAGGAACTGGGCCGGGAGGCGTTCACCGACCGCGTCTGGCAGTGGAAGGCTGAATCGGGCGGTGCGATCACGCAGCAGCTGCGCCGGCTGGGCGCCTCGCTGGACTGGGGGCGCGAGCGGTTCACCATGGACGCCGGGCTGTCGGACGCCGTGCGCGAGGTGTTCGTCACCCTGTACCGGCAGGGACTGATCTACCGCGACCGCCGGCTGGTGAACTGGGACCCGAAGTTCCAGTCGGCGATCTCCGACCTGGAGGTCGAAAGCGTCGAAGTCCGCGGCACGCTGTGGCACATCCGCTACCCGATCGAGGGCGCCGACGCGTGGGTCACGGTTGCCACCACGCGGCCGGAGACGCTGCTGGGCGACACCGCCATCGCCGTGCACCCCGCGGATACGCGCTATGCCGGTCTGATTGGGCGGCACGCCGTGGTGCCGCTGGTCGGCCGCCGCATCCCCATCGTAGCCGACGAGTACTCTGACCCGGAGAAGGGCACGGGCGCGGTGAAGATCACCCCGGCGCACGACTTCAACGACTTCGAGGTCGGGCGCCGGCATGGCCTGCCGATGCCGTCGGTGCTGGATCGCGAGGGCAGGGTGACGCTCGACGAGATCGAGCTGCTCCATCACGCCGTCGCCGACCCGGCATTTACCCGCGGCCTGGCCGGCCAGGACCGGGCAGCGGCGCGCAAGGCGATCGTGGCCGAACTGGAGCGGCTGGAGCTTCTGGTGCTGGCCGAGCCGCACACCCACCAGGTGCCGCACGCCGATCGCTCTGGCGCGGTGGTGGAGCCGTTGCTGACGACGCAATGGTACTGCGACGCGGCTACCCTGGCGGCGCCGGCGATCGCCGCCGTGGAGCAGGGCGAGACCGTGTTCGTGCCGAAGCAGTGGGAGAACACGTTCTTCGCCTGGATGCGCGACATCCAGCCCTGGTGCAT
>CAXSFF010000540.1:0-3564 GCA_964236035.1 uncultured Acetobacteraceae bacterium | reverse complement strand
TCTGCACCGTGAACAGCGTGCCCTTGACGTTGGTCGCGAAGGTGCGGTCGTAGTGTTCTTCGGTGACGTCGGCGAGCGGCATGAACTCGCCGCCGCCGGCGTTGGCGAGCAGAACGTCGATCCGTCCAGCCTCCTCGCGCACAACCCTATACAGGCGGTCGAGGTCGGCCAGGTTCGCGACGTCGCCCTGAACCCCGCGTGCATCGTGGCCCACTTCGGCCACCGCCTTGTCGAGTTCGGCCTGTCGACGACCGGTCATGAACACGCGAGCGCCTTCGCTCGCGAACCGTTTGGCGCTCGCCAAACCGATGCCGCTGTTGGCGCCCGTGATGACCGCGACCTTGCCTTCAAGCTTGCCCATGTTTGTCTCCCGTTTGTTGACGGGAGAGATATGGACCGGCGCTGCCGTTGAGGGTAGAACTAACCTCAAGGTAAGTGTAGAGCGATCCCATGAGCACCGAAAAACCCCCGTGCGGCCTCGATGCCGCGCTTGCTGTGATGGGCGGCAAGTGGAAGCCTCTGATCCTGTACCACCTCAACTCGGGTCCCAAGCGTTTTGGGGACCTCAAGCGGGCGGTCGTAGGTGTAAGCGAGAAAGTGCTGATTCAGCAGTTGCGCGAGCTCGCCGCGGCGGGCGTGCTCACCCGACACGACTATCAGCGAGTACCGCCAATGGTCGATTACACCATGACGGCATTCGGCATGACGCTGGCGCGAGCGTTGATGCCGCTTTGCGAGTGGGGGACGGAGCATCGGGACAAGATTACTGAGATCATGCTCTCGCGCTCACCCGAGCGGGTTGCGTCTGCCTCCAACTCGGCCAACTTGGGACGTTCAACGACGTCGTAAAGTTGGACGATAGGCCGGATCGGCTGCAAATCTGATTGAATCTGGACCGTAGTCAGACGTGGAAGCTCTCGCCGCAGCCACAGCGACCCTTTTCGTTTGGGTTGACGAAGGTGAACCCGGACGACAAATCCTTGGTCTCGTAATCCATCACTGTGCCGATCAGGAACAGCGTCGCCTTGCGGTCCACCAGGATGGTCAGGCCCCGGTCGATCACCACCTCGTCGCCGGGTCCGGCGGCCTTCACCCAGTCCATGCGGTACGACATGCCGGAGCAGCCCTTGGTGCTGACGTCGATGCGCAACAGCATGTCCTTCTGCGCACCCTGGTACAGGCGGGCCAGTCGCTCGGCGGCGGCGTCGCTCAGCGACATCAGCGGCGGCAGGGCGCGGCGCGGCTTGGCGGTGGTCTGTGTCGTGCTCATCGTGGTTCCCAGATCATCAGAACATGTTCAGCGCGAGGCGGGCCTCTTCGCTCATCCGGCTCGGATCCCAGGCCGGCTCCCACACCGTCTCCACCTCGCAGCCGGTGACGCCGGGCACGGCGAGGATGGCGTCGCGGGCGGCCACCGGCAACTCCTGCGCGCTCGGGCAACCGGGCGCCGTCAGCGTCATCTCGACCTTGACCTTGCCGTCCTCGGCGATCTCGATCACGTAGATCAGGCCGAGTTCATAGATATTCACCGGGATTTCCGGGTCATACACCGTGCCGATCGCCGAGATGACGGCGTCCTCGGTCGGGCGGGCGTAGGTCTCGCCGTCCGGGGTCCAGGCGGTGTGGATGTCATCCATGGCTGTTCTCCAATGCCGCCAGCAGGGCGTCCCACGGCAGCGTCGCGCATCTGATCCGCGACCGATACTCCGAAACGCTCGACAACGGCCGCAACCGGTCCATGGCCGCGTCGCAGTCCGGGCATGATCCCGACTGCACCATCGCATGGAAGCGCGCCGACAGGTCCCGCACCTCCAATGGCGTATGGCCCGGCACCGCATCCGCCATCAAATCGGCGGAGGCGATGCTGATGGCGCAGCCCCGCGCCTCGAATGCCGCCTCGGCGATGCGCTCGCCATCATAGCGCACCCGCACCTCGACGCGGTCGCCGCACATGGGGTTGTCACCCTTGGCCACGGTGTCGAACGGTTCCATGCGACGCATGTGGTGCGGCGTGCGCCCGCGTTCCATGATGACGCGCTGGTACAGGTCGGCGGCGTCGTCGAACGCGGCGCTCACGCGAAGAACTTCCGCACCCGCTCCAGCGTCTCCGCCAGCACGTCGATCTCGCCCGGCGTGGTGTAGATGCCGAAGCTCGCCCGCGCCGTGCTGTCGACGCCCAGGCGGCGCATCAGCGGCTCGGCGCAGTGGTTGCCGGCGCGCACCGCCACGCCGTTGCGGTCGAGCAGCGTCGCCACGTCATGCGCATGGGCGCCCTGCAAGGTGAACGACACCACACCGCCACGGTCCTGCGCGGTGCCGATCACCCGCAACCCCTCGATCTGCGACAGGCGCGACAGGGCGTGGTCGGTCAGCGCCGCCTCATGCGCGCCAATGGCGTCGTAGCCAATTGCCTCCATCCACTCGACGGCGCGCTTCAGCCCGATCGCCTCGATGATCGCGGGGGTGCCCGCCTCGAATTTGTGCGGCACCCGCGCCCAGGTGGACCGCTCGAACGACACGGACGCGATCATGTCGCCACCGCCCATGAACGGCGGCATCGCCTCCAGCAGCTCCATCCGCGCCCACAGCACGCCGATGCCGGTCGGACCATACAGCTTGTGCCCGGTGAACACGTAGAAATCCGCGCCCAGCGCCTGCACGTCGACCCGGCGGTGCACCACCGCCTGGCTGCCGTCGACCAGCAACTGCGCGCCCGCCGCGTGCGCCAGCGCCGCGATCCGCGCGACGGGGTTGTAGGTGCCGAGCACGTTGGACATGTGCGTCACCGCCACCAGCCCCACCCGGCCATCGGCGAGCAACGCCTCCAGCGCCGCCATGTCCAGTTCGCCGGCATCGGTGATCGGCGCCACCCGCAACTCGATGCCGCTGCGGTCGCGCAGCATCTGCCACGGCACGATGTTGGCGTGGTGCTCCATCTCCGTGATCAGCACCGCCTGGCCCGGGCGCAGCAAGCTGCCATAGCTGTGCGCCACCAGGTTGATGGCGCCCGTGGAGTTCGCCGTGAACACGATCTCGTCGCGCGACGGCGCGTTCAGCAGGCGCGCGACGGCGTCGCGGGTGCCCTCGTAGGCGTCGGTGGTGCGCTCGCTCATCCAGTGCAGACCACGGTGCACGTTGGCGTACTGGGTGCGCATGGTGTCCGCCATGGCGTCGATCACCGCGTTGGGCTTCATCGCCGACGCCGCAGAGTCCAAGAACACCAGCGGCTTGCCGTGCACCGTCTCCTGCAGGATCGGGAACTGCGCGCGGATGGCCTCGACGTCCAGCGCCAGCGGACTGATCATGTTCATGCGTGTCGCTCCTGCCGCGCCCACCAGCCGTCCACCGCCTGCTCCAGCAGCGTGCGCGCCGCCTCGTCGGTGACGGCGTCGAGCGCGTCGTCCAGAAATGCCCGGATCAGCATCACCCGGGCCTGCGCTTCGGGGATGCCGCGGGCGCGTAGGTAGAACAGCTGCTCGGCGTTCAGCTCGCCGACGGTGGCGCCATGGCTGCACTTCACGTCGTCGGCGTAGATTTGTAGCTCGGGCTTGCAGTCGATCTCGG
>CAXSFF010000539.1:0-3580 GCA_964236035.1 uncultured Acetobacteraceae bacterium | reverse complement strand
ATCGAGACGGCGCTGAAGCTAGGATTGCACCCGCGCATCGAACTCGGCGACATCAGCCAGGCTGGACGCTACCTGGAAATGGGCGTGCGACACTTCTGCATCGGCTGGGACGTGTCGATCCTGCACAACTGGTGGCACGCCAACGGCACCACCATGCGCACGATGATGGAGGCCGGCTGAAGGCAGGCGATCGCCGTCGTCACTTGTCGAAGGGCAGTTTGGTGACGGCCTGGGTGTCGCGGCTGAGTGCCGGCCGCGTCGCGGGGCGGATCGGCGCGGATGGTGCAGGACGCAGCACGATCTGCACGTCGTCGCCGGCGGGCGGCGGCAGCCTGCCGGAGACCAGCCGGGCATAGGGATCTTCGCGTCGACGCGGCTGATTTCTATCGTTCCGACTTCCTCCTCCGTCTGACCCAGTTCCTCCTTGGTGTAGGGATCGGTCAGCGTTTCGCCGAGCAGCATGGCGCGGAAGCGCTGGCCGCCACGCAGGGAGTCGCCGCCCTGGTTGATGACGAGGTTGGCCGGGTCGGCGAAGCGGATCAGGCCCGTTCCCAACAGTTGTGTCACCAGCCGCCATTTCAGTACTTCAGGCCGGTGTCGCACAGCACCGTCACCGCCACGGCGTCATCAGGCATCCGCCCTGACGCGAGGAGGCGTGCAGCCGCGCAGGCGTTGGCTGCGGCCGAGTAGCCGACGTGCAGCCCTTCCCGCGTGGCCAGCAGCCGACGCCAGCGTTCGGCATCATCGTCGGTGACGGGGATGGAAAGGTTCATCAGGGCTGCATCCCAGTGCGGAGGCACAGCGCCATAGCCGGTGCCTTGCAGCAGGTGACGAGGCTTCGTGACGGGCCGCCCCCCCAGCGGCTCGCATCCGGCCGGCTCCACCGCGGCGCAGGTGATGAATGGGTTGCGCGCTCGCAGAGCTGCGGCGACGCCGAGGAACGTCGCACCGGTGCCGACGCACGCAACCCAGGCGTCCACCCGCCCACCGGCCTGTTCCCAGATTTCCGGACCGGTCGTCGCCTCGTGTGCGCCCGGCCCTTCCAGCGCGTTGAATTGATCGACGTAGAAGCCACCCCGCTCCGCAGCGAGCCGCTGGGCGACCTCGGCCGCGGCGGCAACATCCGCGCCTGTCACTTGCCCGGGTGCGCCGTCCGCCTGCGGCACCAGCACCACCTCGGCGCCGAGCGCTTCCAGCATGCGCGCACGCTGGGCGCTGTTGCCGGCCGACATCGTGACCACGAGGGGGTGGCCCAGGACCGCGCAGGCGACTGCCAGGCCCGCGCCCATGTTGCCGCTGGTCATCTCCACCACCGGGGCGCCCGGGCGCAGCCGGCCGTCGGCGCCGGCTGCAAGCAGGATCGCGCGGGCCGCCCGGTCCTTCACGCTGCCGCCGGGCTGCAGGAACTCGGCCTTGGCCAGGATGCGCTCAGGCCCGGGATGAGCGCGGTCGAGGGCGATCAGCGGCGTGCGGCCGACTAGGTCCAGGGCGGAGGCAGGGATGTGAGCTTGTGACATTGGTGCTGTTTTCCGGTCACGCGAGTGCGGCGATGCGGGTGCGCATGTCGAGTTCCTGGCGGCCGTAGGGGTTGACGTGTTCCCAGATCAGCGGGGTGAGCGCCTTGCGGTCACGGTCCGTCAGCCGGCCCGCCCAGTGCGATCGCGCAAGCACCTGCTGGAGCATGAGCGTGTTCACGAACACCATGCAATTCTGCAGCAGGTGCAGGCTGAGCATGCTGATCTCGTGGTCCTCGCGGCGGTTGCTCGACATCTCGCCGCGGCGGGCGAAGAACACGAAGTCGTTGGCGCTGTTCCAGTGCTCGACCACGTTCAGCCCGTCGTTGATCTCGCGTCGGACCGCCTCGTCCGAAAGGTAGCGGCAGAGGAAGCAGGTCTTGATGGCCTTCCCCAGCTCCAGCAGCGCCTTGTAGGTCGGGTGCTGGACGTTCTCGCGGGTGAAGCGCCGCAAGATCACCTCGGCCTCCGCCGTGCCCAGGCGCAAGGCGGTCGCGTACTTGACCATCTCGTCGTAGTGCCGGCGGATCAGCTCCCAGTCGATTGGCCGCGACAGCACGGGCTGCAGGCGGGGGTAGAGGTCGGATTGGCCGGCATCGGGCCGGTAAAGGCGCTGCTTGCCGATGCGCTTGAGCCGGGGCATGAGCTGGAAGCCGAGCAGCTTGGTGAACGCAAATGCCACGACCGACTGCCCGTGGCTGTCCACGTATTGCCGGTCCACCGCCATCTCGGTGCAGTGGCGCAACACGCCCTCGATCATGCTGGCCACCTCGGACGAGGAGGGCGATTTCAGCTGCGAGTGGATGCACAGCGAGTTCCGCTCGACGTGCCAGTAGATCATCACCCCGCGCCCGCCATACCGGACGTGCCATTGGGTCGTGAGGTTCTGGTCCCAGGCGCCGAAGTGCTTGCTGTCGGACGCGCAGGCCGTGGTGCCCTCGCCCCAGAGCAGCGGATTGCGGGCGCGCAGCGTGCCGTTGGTCACCACGGCGATGGCCTCGCGCAGCCGGTCCGGCGTCAGGTAGCGGCGGCGCACATAGGCAAGGTCGCGGTAGCTCGGGCCGCCGTCGCGCGAGGCGTCCAGCCGCCGCAGGCCCGCATTGGTGCCGAGGCCGTACAGGCACAGCAGCAGCCGCGGCCGCAGCTCGGTGCGATCAAGGGTCTCATAAGCCGTGGGGCTGCCCAGTGCGTCGGTGAAGCCGAGCCGCAGGTCGGCTTCCTTGACCATGTCGAGCAGGCCCGTCATCGGCCAGTCCGCCGTCACCTCGGCTTTGACGGCGTCGATGTTCTCCGGGTTTGACCGAGCCCGCAGCGGCGACACCGTGATCCAGCCCCCGCGACGGTTCGTGATCCTGACATGCGGGTTGCGCGGCAAGCCGGCATCAAGCCGGGCAAGGCCCGCGCGCATGTCCGCTTGCAGGCCGGCGATGAACGTGTCGGCGTCGAGCGGCAGCCCGAGCGCCTCGTAATACGGCGCGCGCCGGTCCGCGAAGTCAGCGGGCAGGTCTTCATCCGGGTTGCGGTAGCGGTCGGCGCCGACTACCCAGACCTCCTTGGAGCGCAGCCGCTCGCGCAGCGCCTCCAGCACGCAGATCTCGTAGGTGATCCGGTTGACGCGCGGCTTGCCCTTGGGGCCGGGGTCAAGCACGGCATCGCGCCAAAGTGGGCGCACGACGCCCTCCATCGGCACGGTCTCGTGGACAGGAATGTAGCGCTGCCGCGTGGCGGCATACCGCCGGACCAGCGCGAGCGCCTCGATCACCGGCCGATGCACGGCGTTGTTGGAGCGGAAGTCGAGGGCGTCGAGGAGCTTGGGCACCATGCGCCGGTAATGCCCGGCATAGGAGCTGCGGATCGTGGTGCGCAGGCTTGTGCGGTAGGTCGGCCCGGACTGCCACTCGCGGACCAGGTCGCGCAGGGTCTGCTCGCCGGCCACCGGGAACACGACGTCGCGCACGGTGCCGTCGGGTTTGTCCACGGCAGCGCCGGCGATCTCGAACAAGAGGTTGGTCTTGCCCGTCACCCGTTTCAGCTCGCCGATGGCCTGCTGCTCGACCCGGCGCTCC
>CAXSFF010000538.1:0-3587 GCA_964236035.1 uncultured Acetobacteraceae bacterium | reverse complement strand
CTACTCAGCAGGTAGCCAGGCAAGGACTAAACTGAAAGTGCCCAGGTAGTGCTAGGGTCGGGCAGGTAGGACCAACGGGGAATGACAGGCAACGTGACGCAGCAATGCGGCACGGGCCTGGGCGGCCTGGCGACCGAGCCGGATCAACGCCGCTATCTGGCCCGGTTGATGGATCAAGGACCGCAACAGGCTCCCTGCGCTGATTTCCCCGGTTGCGTCCAACGCGGTGAGCGCCGCGGGCGGCAGGTCAGCGTCGGCCTGGTCGCAGATCGCGCGCAACACGGCAAAAGGCAACCCGGCCCGCCGTGCGACGCTGGCGACCGCGCCGCTTTCCATATCGGTTGCCGATGCAGAGAACTGACGCCAAAGCGCCTGCTTCCGCGACGCCATGCCGATGATGGACGCGCTGGCAAGCAACGTCATCCCGCCATCATCTGGCGACTGCTCCCCTGATCCCAGCACTGCGTTGAATGCCGAGTCCGTCGCCCATCGGTTGCCGTGCTGGTCGATCACGGCGCCGGGAATGATCACGGTTCCCGCCGGCAACACCGGGTCAAGCCCGCCCGCCAGGCCGAAACTCAGCAGCGCCATTGCCCCTTCCGCGACTAGGCGCCGGGCCGCATCCGCAGCGCCCGCCGCGGTGCCGCCGCCAATCGCCACTTGGCCGCCTAGGCCGCGCGCAACCCGCGCCTCCGCCGCCAGCCCGACGACGATGCCCAGCACGCGAATCAGAAGCCGAAGGCGACGCGGCTCGTGTTGCCTTGCTTGAGGTTGCGGAAGCGAGCCAGCGCCAGCAGCGGGAAGAACAGCCGGTAGCCGTGGTAACGCAGGTAGAACACGCGCGGGAAGCCGACCGCCGTGAACGCATCCTCCCGCCAGTTGCCGTCCGCCGCCTGGGTGCGCAGCAAGTAGCCGATGCCGCGCGCCACCGCCGCATGGTCGGCGAATCCCGCCGCCATCAGGCCGATCAGCGCCCATGCGGTCTGCGACGGGGTGCTTTCCTTGTAGTGGCCGTGCGGCGCGTCGGCGTAGCTCTCCTCGTCCTCGCCCCAGCCGCCGTCGTCGCGCTGGCAGCCCAGCAGGAACTCCGCCCCGCGCACGACCGCCGGGTCGTCATGCGGCAACCCGGCGGCGTTCAGCGCGCACAGCACCGACCAGGTGCCATAGATGTAGTTGGTGCCCCAGCGGCCGAACCAACTGCCGTCCGCCTCCTGCTCGCGCCGCAGGTAGGCGATCGCTGGCGCCATGGTGGCCTCGCCCGGCGCGAAGCCGAGCTGCGCCAGGAACGCGACGCAACGCGCGGTCACGTCGGCAGTGGACGGGTCCAGCAACGCGCCGTGGTCGGCGAATGGGATGTGGTTGAGGAACTCGTGGTTGTTGTCGGGGTCGAACGCGCCCCAGCCGCCGTCACGGCCCTGCATGCCGACGATCCAGTCGCGGGCCAGCATGACCGACCCCGTGGTCGCCGGGTCCTGGTTGCGGTGCAGCAGCATGGCCACCACGGCGGTGTCATCCACGTCCGGGTAGTGCGCATTCTCGTACTGGAACGCCCAGCCGCCCGGCGGCGCGTGCGGGCGCACCACGGCCCAGTCGCCGCGAAAGGTCGTCACCTGGCGCGCCATCAGCCAGGTGCTGGCCGCATCGACGCTGGGGGAGGCGGCGCCCTCGGCCTCCGCCATGGCGTGCCCGGCCAGCGCCGTGTCCCAGATCGGCGACAGGCACGGCTGGCAGTAGGCGCTGTCCTCGCGCACCACCAGCAGCTTGCGCACCGCGCGCCATGCCAGGTCCGCCTCGTCGCTGCCGGCGGCATAGCCCAGTGCGTCGAACATCATCACGGTGTTGGCCATCGCCGGGTAGATGGCGCCGAGTCCGTCCTCGCCGTTCATGCGCTCGCGCACGAAGCGCACCGCGGCCTGGATGGCGCGGTTGCGGCCGCCGCGCGGCAGGTGCGGGATGACGGGGCGCATGATCACGTCGATCCACTTGAACACGGGGCCCCAGTTGGAGCGGTACGGCCCGCGCAGCCAGTTGCGCACCTGCTCGGCCGGCGTGTTGAACAGCTCGGCGATGGCGACGCCGCGCGGGTTGCGGGCCTGCGGGCGCAACGCCATCAGCACCAGCAACGGCACCGTCACCGTGCGCGACCAGTACGACACCTTCGACAGATGGAAGAAGAACCACCGCGGCAGGTGCATGATCTCGACGGGCATGATCGGCACGGCGCGCCATGGCACCTGGCCGAACAGCGCCAATTGAATGTGGGTGAACACGTTGGCGCGCTCCGCCCCGCCAGCGGCGAGGATCATGCGGCGGGCGCGCGCCATGTGCGGCGCGTCGGGGTCGTCGCCGATCGCCTTGAG
Organism: uncultured Acetobacteraceae bacterium; assembly: GCA_964236035.1. Classification (GTDB taxonomy): domain Bacteria; phylum Pseudomonadota; class Alphaproteobacteria; order Acetobacterales; family Acetobacteraceae; genus CAXSFF01. The sequence goes on along the minus strand of CAXSFF010000538.1, from coordinate 1,227 downwards.
CGCGAAATACGCCTTCACGCTGGCCGACAGGTCCGGCGCGCCGCCGTGGAACAGCGGCCAGCCGCCCTCGGCGGTCTGGATGGAGCGCAGGTAGACGCCGATCTTGGCTTGCAACGGCGCGTCGATGCGGTCGAGGTAGTGCTCGAGCAGGACATATTCCGACGGGATGGTGGCGTCCGCCTCCAGCTCGAACACCCAGTGGCCGTCATGCCGCTGCCGAGTCGTCAACGCCGCCGCCGCCTGCTCGATCGCGATGGCGAGGTGGTCGTTGGCCTCGGGCAGGTCAGGGCGGCTCAAAGTCTCGCTCGGCATCGTCCATCCAGGTTCAGGCCGCGGAAAGCAGCATCTCCGCGGCAGTTTGGCCGGACCTGATCGCACCTTCGATGGTGGCGGGCAAGCCGGTGGCGGTCCAGTCGCCGGCCAGGACCAGGTTGGCCAAGGCCGTCCGCGCGCCAGGCCGTTTGCGGTCTTGCTCGGGGGTCGCGGCGAAGGTCGCGCGCTTCTCCTTTACGACACGCCACGTCGGCAGCGGTTGTGAAAGACCGAGAGCGGCTGACACTTCGGGCCACACTGTTGCAGCCAAGTCACTTTGGTGACGGTCCACCAGGCGGTTTGCCGCGCTGATGGTGACGGAGACGATCCCGGGCTTGATGAACACCCACTCGGCGGTGCCGCCCAGCAGCCCGACGAAGCCGGCGGCGCCTGGGTCGGCGTCGACGCGGTAGTGCAGGTTGACGATGGCCTCGAACGCGTCGGGCGCCGAGAGGCCGGGCACCAGGTCCTGCGCGACTGGCGATGGCACGGCAAGTACGATGGCGTCGTCGGGCGAAAGCGTGACGGGTCCATCAGCGCTTTGCAACGCGGCGACCCGGCCGCTCTCGGTGGCCAATGCCATGACCCGGCGGCCGGTGTGCACGGCGCCGCCGCCGGCGACAAGGGCGGTGACCGCCGGGTCGATGAAGCTGTGCGACAGGCCCTTTGGCGCGTAGGCCGGGATGCAGGCGGCGCCGCCCAGCATCAGCGTCTCGCGCACCACGGCGGCCATCAGCCGGGCACTGCCCAGCGCCGGCGCCGTGTTGAGGGCGGCGATCACCAGCGGCTCCAGCAGGCGGTCCCACAGCGGGCCCTTGCGCATGACCTGCGCCACCGTCGCGTCCGGCCCGGCGCGCAGCAGGCGGAGCAGCGACAGGAACTCGCCCAGCCGCGCGCCCGGCACCGAGCGGCCGC
>CAXSFF010000537.1:0-3594 GCA_964236035.1 uncultured Acetobacteraceae bacterium | reverse complement strand
GACGAGCCATACACGGGGGCGCCGAACATCTCCGCCAGCGCCACCACCTCGGCCGCGGCGCCGCTGCCGTGGATCTCGTCGCCGGCGATGATCGCCAGCCGCCCCGGGGCCACCGCCGCCAGGTGCGCCGCCAGCGCGTCCAGCGACCCGGCGACCGAGCAGCGGTCGATCACCGACGGCTCGGCGATGCCGATGGCGCTCATCTCCTCCATCACGTCCATTGGCAGCGACAGGAACACCGCCCCCGACGGCGCCGCGCTGGCGTCGTGGAAGGCGCGGCGCACCAGGATCGGGATCTGGTCGGCGTGCGCCACCTCCTGCGCCCACTTCACCGCCGGGCGCGCGATCTGCACCAGGTCGCCGAGCAGCAGCGGGTCGGTGATGGTGTGGCGCGAGTCCTGCTGCCCCGCCGTCACCACCAGCGGCGTGTGCGAGATGCTGGCGTTCAGCAGGTTGCCCATGCCGTGGCCCAGCCCGCCCGCGGTGTGCAGGTTCAGGAAACCGGGCTTCCCCGCCGCCTGGGCGTAGCCGTCGGCCATCGCCACGGCGCTCGCCTCCTGCAGCGCCCAGACGTAATGAATGTCCGGCGCGTCCAGCAGCGCGTCCATCAGCGGCAGTTCCGTGGTGCCCGGGTTGCCGAAGATGTACTCGACCCCCTCGCTGCGCAGCACCTCGAGCAGCACGTTGGCGCCGCGGCGAAGGCCCGCATCGATGGGGGTGATCATTTATTGCGCCGCCCAGCCGCCGTCGATCGAGAACGGCGCGCCCGTCATCGTCCGCGCCGTGTCCGAGCACAGGAACACCGCCAGCCCGCCAATCTGCTCCGGGGTGGAGAACGCCGCCATCGGCTGCTTCTCGGTCAGGAAGGCGTGGGTGAGATCCTTCACGTCGCGGCCCTCCCGCTGCGCGCGGTCATCGAGCTGCTTCTGCACCAGGGGGGTCAGCACCCAGCCGGGGCAGATGGCATTGCAGGTGACGCCGTCGTTGGCCAACTCGATCGCCGCCACCTTGGTCAAGCCCAGCAGGCCGTGCTTGGCCGCGACATAGGCCGACTTGTCGCCGCTGCCGACCAGGCCGTGCGCGGAGGCGATGTTGATGATCCGGCCCCAGCCGCGCGCCCGCATGCCCGGGATCGCCGCGTGCATGGCGTGGAACGCGCTGCTCAGGTTGATGGCGATGATGGCGTCCCACTTCGCGGCCGGGAACTCGGCGATTGGCGCGACGTGCTGGATGCCGGCGTTGTTCACCAGGATGTCCAGGCTGCCGAGTTCCTCGTGCGTCCGCGCCACCATGGCATCGATCGGGCCGGCCTGGCTCACGTCGGCGCCGTCGTACAGCACCCGCACGCCGTGCTCGCGGGCGAGGCCGTCGCGCAGCGCCTCGATCGCGGCCCCGTCGCCGAAGCCGTTCAGCACGATGTCGGCGCCCGCCGCCGCCAGCGCCCGGGCGATGCCGAGGCCGATCCCGCTGGTCGACCCGGTGACCAGCGCCACCTTTCCCGTCAGGCTCATGTTTGGCGATCCTTCACGTTGATACCAACGACTGACTCTTCTCCCCTCCCCTTGCGGGAGGGGCTGGGGGAGGGGTAGCCGCGCGCAGGGTGACTGGTGTGGCCACCCCTCCTCCCAGCCTCCTCCCGCAAGGGGAGGAGCAGCGTGACGGTCGGTGGTCCAATGCCTTTGGTATGATGATCCTGCTCGGACTGCTCGCATTGCCTGGCTGCGGCTTCATCAGGCCAGCGCGTTCTCTTTGGCGGCGGGCCGGGTCAGCCGGCGCGTCGCTCTGCCGGCGGCCTGGCCGAGCGGCCGTTCCACCCAGAGATGGAACACCACTCCGCCGGCGATGGCGATGGCGACGATGGCGGCCATGACGGCGGCGCCCGGGAGCCGGTTCATCAGGCCCAACGCCGCCAGGCCTTTGGCCGACGGGCCGATCATCAGGGTATGCACCAGGTAGATCGAATACGACGCCGCGCCCAGCAGCTTCAGGCCGCTGCCGATGGCCAGGCGCCCCGCCTGCTCCGATGCGGCGACGCCTGCTATGATGATGGCCGAGGCGAACCCATACGCCAGCCGGCCCGGCCACCCCGCCGCCGCGAGGGTGCCCGCATCCTCCATGATCGCAGCCGCGAGGAACCACGCCACCCCCGCGGCCAGGACCAGCACGGGCGCACGCAGGCGCAGGTGGAGCGAGACCCAGGCGGCGCCGATCCCGAGCGCGAACAGCAGGTCGAACACGCTTGAGCCGAACCCTTGGGCGGCTCCCAGCCAGACCGGCAGCGTCGCCAGGCGGATTGCGGCCATCGCAGCCACCCCCGCCAGCGCCAGCCGCGCATCGATGATGGCGAGGCCGAACAGCACGTAGAACACCGCCTCCCGCTGCAGGGTCCAGGCGACGCCCAGGATCGGCTCTTGGCCGTGCGGGATCAGCAGCAGCGATTGCAGCAGTTGGCCGGACCCCGGCGCGCCGCCGAGGCCATGGGCCGCGACCGCCAGCAGGACGATCAGTGCCGTCGCGACCCAGTACGGCGGATAGATGCGGCCGGCGCGCCGGCAGGCGTAGCGCAGCAGCCGGCCGGGCCGGCCGATGTCGCCATGATGGACGCGATAGATGATGAAGCCGCTGAGCACGAAGAAGAAATCGACGCCGGCATGGCCGAACCCGGTGATGCCGCCCCAGGCCGGATGGCCGACATAGTTCGGCAGGTCGAGGCCGCGCTCGGCGTGGTAGAGCACCACCAGCAGCGCCGCGATGCCACGGCACGCCTGGATGCCGTAAAGCGTCCGCCCGGAGTCGGTCGCGGGATCGGGCGGCTCGGGGGGCGCGTGCGCCATGGGGAAGGACCGGAGATGAGTCCCCGCGGCTATGCGCCCGCGACGGCATCCTCGTCCAGGAAGAACTGGTCGGCGTCCTCGTCGTAGCTGTACAGCTCGGCGTAGCGGCCCCAGGCGATCGCCGTGTGCATGGTGTCCTCGGCGTATTCCGGGCTCATCACGTCCTCTAGCTCGTCGCGGAAGCGCACGCCGCTGGCGCGGTGGTTCCAGCGCTCGTCCAGCACCTGGCGGATCTGCGCCACCAGCGGCACGTGCGCCCGCAGCGCCGCGCCGAACAGCGCCTTGCGCGGGTCGGTGTCGGCGGCGACGAACTGCCGCCCCGTGTCGGTGACGCGCAGGTCGCCCTCCTCCAGGTCGCCCAGGCGCAGCAGCTGCAGCGCCTCGCCCATCGGCAGCAGCTCGTCCGCCTCCAGCTGCAGCGCCTCCGCCAGCGCGGGCAGGTCGGCACGGCCCTCGTACGGCGGCGCCACCAGCGTCTCCAGCAGGCCGGCCATCAGGTTGGTCGAGACGGGGTGCAGCGCCGTGGCGAGGGTCGCCGTGGGCATGGTGGATTTCTGCCCGGGGATCGGCGTGCGCCGGGTCATCAGGGCGTAGATGTCGTCCACCATCTGGCGGAACGCCGGGTCGAGCCGGTTGCGCGGGTGCGCGAACGGCACCACCAGCTCGCTCGACACGCGGCCGGGGTTGGAGCTGAACACCAGCACCCGGTCGCACATCAGCACCGCCTCCTCGATGTTGTGCGTCACCATCAGGATCGACT
>CAXSFF010000536.1:0-3597 GCA_964236035.1 uncultured Acetobacteraceae bacterium | reverse complement strand
CCCGATTGCGGGCAGCACGGGAATGATCATCCCCAGGGCGATCAATGCGATCTCTAGTGCCAGCACGGGTGCCAGGCGCCGGCACGCTGATCGACCCGGCGGGTGCGGCCAACTCACGCCGCCCGCGGTCCCGGCCAGGAAAGCGATCACGGCGACCAGGCAGGAGAAGGCCTGAAGCCACTGTGCATTCACCAAATGGATCGCCAACAGGATCGAGTTGCCTGTGATGTGCCCGGTGAAGCTGCTCACCAAGACGAAGCTTCCCGCATCCGCGAAGCCGCCGACGAAGGCCAGGATCAGGCTGACGACCAGATAGCGCCAGTCCTCCGCATCAGCTTGCGCCATGTAAATTCCCATCGTTCGGCCGCCGGTCGATCGCGACGGTGGCCGTCAATCCTGCGGCGAGCCTCACGTCGGCGGGCACTGCGTCGAACTTGATCGGACAGGAATGCGTTGCGCGAGGCGCACCCAGGTGAAGATCGGGTTCACGCTCGCCAGCCCTTGCGGGTCGGCTTGCGCGTTATCAACCTGGATTCCCCGCGCCAGGCTGTCGACGTGTCCGTGCAAGACCTGCCGGTAGCCCATGAGGTAAATCCGCGCCGGATCGCCGTCGCGGATCGTTGCCAGCGCGGTCTCCTCGAAATAGCCGTCGAGCCAGAACGAGTCGGCATCAACGATGGAGATGCTGCGCTGGCCAACAGTGGCGTAGTCCCCCTCCCGCGCTTGCAAGTTCGTCACCCACCCATTGACCGGCGAGATTATCTGCGTCCGTTTCAGATTGATGCGCGCCTGAGCCAGTTGCGACTGCATTTGGCTGACCACCGCATTCGCCTGCATCGCGCTCGACGCGAAGTTCCGCTTGGTCTCGACAGAGGTGGACAGCGTCGTCAGTTCCTGCCGTCGCTGCGCCATCTCGGCCTTGTCCTTCGCATCCAACTGCGCCCTCTGCAGCAGCGCCTCGTCGTCGGCGACGGCGATGGCGTAGTCCGTCGGGTCGATGACCATCAGCGTGTCACCCTTGTGGACGAACTGGTTGTCGTGCACGCTCAGTTGCACGACGCGCCCGGCGACTTCGGGCGCCATCGAGACGACATAGACACGGACCCTGCCGTCCCGGGTCCAAGGCTGAACCAGCCAAGCCTGCCAAGCGTCCCAGGCGAGCGCAGCGGCGACCATCAAGCAGCCCAGTGTCTACCGCGACCGGAAGCGTCCGCCAATGGCGTGACGGGTCGCGCACGGCCTGCGTGGAGCGTTTATCCAGAGGCTCCGGCACCGTGTCGACCTCGGCGTTCAACTGACGGCCGCTGCAAGAAGGACCGCGGACGAAAACGCGGCGACAAAGATCGCAAACATCAGCAGCGCCGGGTTCCAGGCGTGCAGCAGGAGGTCCACGCGGGTGAGAAGAATGCGCAGAGCGAACGTGAACGCCCATGCCACCAACAGGATGAGCGCGTATGGCGATATATAAACGCCGAAGACACCGATCTCCGTAAGCACCATCTAGGCGGTCTCGCGTCGCTGGATCGCTTGGGCGCCACGCCCGAACAGGAAGAGCAACTGGTCGACCGCGGCCCGGCCGGCCGCTGCAGGCAGGCTGCCGGTGCGGGTCCGCATACCGGTCAGACCATTGGGCCGCGGTCGGGCTCCAAGCTCCCGCCGCGAGTGCGTCGCAGTCGGCGACGGCGGCGGCGAGGATGCGCCGCGTTCGGATCGGCGCGGGAAGCGGCCCGATCACGCGTAGCGCAACCGCCGCTATGGCGCAGCCTACCAGGATGCTGAAAGCTGAGTTATAGAAGTCGGCCGTACTATAGATCATCCTACTGGCCGGCGCCACGAACGGGATGAAGTTCACGGTTGCCGGCCCGATGAACGCGGTCAGGCGAGCGTTGGCGGACAACGCGGCGAGCGGGACGAGAAAGAGGCAGAGCGCGGCGGAAAGGCCCCAGAAGCCATCGAGCGCGGGCAGGACCGGGAACTTCAGCACACATGCCAGCACGGCCGTCAGGGCTGTCCCAGCTGCGAACCAGGCGGCTGCGTGGAACGCCTTCTCGTGCAGTGGCGACATCAGCAGGATAGGGATCGCGGTCCAGGTGACGGCGCCGGGGCCGTTCGGCCAAGCGGTCGCCATCCACATGACAGCGGCGGCGACGATGCCGATGTAGACCCGTCCGGCCGTGATCAGAGCCGGCAGCGGGTCGGCAGGAGCCGGACAATCCGATCCGGACACCCGGAGCACCCCGCTTGGACGCCTCAGCCACGCCGCAACCTCCAGCGCAGTCGCGGCGCCTGCCACGCCGCCCGCCGCCATGCGCGGCTCCGGACCCGGCGTTGCCAGAAGGGCGTTCTCTGCCGTTCGGCATGACGCAACCGTCGCCGCTTGCGGCAGCAAGGTCCGCCAGGGACTGGTTTGCGGGCCGGGCGAAGCAGTTCCGCTGCCGCGATGCAATCGAACAGGCCATTGCGAGCAGCCCTGATTGGCTGAAGACGGAGCCGCCAATGCGCCGCCTCACCCATGGCGCGGTCAATGAGGCCGTCGAGGTCGAAGAGGCGCAACAGCAGCCGGTCGGCATCGGATGCAAGCCCTCCAAGGTTCCCAAGCGCGTCACGGGCCAGCGCATCGAGAGCAGCTGCGAGGCACTCGCGGCTCCGGTTCCGTTGCGTAGTCGACAGGACGATGGTGGCGACTGCGATGCCGATCTCGATCTCGCTGACCCGGGCCAGCACGGCATCCAACGCCAGGTCCGGGTGGTTGATGACATCGCCGGCGATGATCGCTGCCGTATAGCCGGCAAGTTGCGCGCCGTACGCGGCGAAGAACGTGAGCCGATGGCCCAGAAAGCCGCACATGGCGCACCAGCTTGCCAGGCCAAGGCAGAAACCGACACGGTCTTGCGGGAATGCCGCCCAGAGCAAGACCGCGGCAGTCCCTCCGGCCAGTGTGCCATACGTGCGGAACAACGCCTTGCGCAACGACGAACCGAGCACGGGCTGGCACACGATGGCGGCCGTGGTGCCCGCCCAGTAGGCGTTGTCGAGTTCCAGCCAGAAGGCGAGGCCAAGCGCGATGCTGACCGCGGCCGCCGTGCGCAGGCCGTGCAGCAGCGCCGCCTGCCACGCCGGCGCATTGCTGCTGACCTAGCCGAGGATCCTGACTGCGCATGACAGGGCGTTTCCATGCACCGCATCGTGGAACCATGATGACCGGGCAGGGCCGCGCGTCGTGCGGCTCATGGATCAGATATCATCGACATCGGCCGTGGTAGACGGCCTGCTCTCCAGCGTGGTGTGGTTGGCTTTCCGCCACTCCGGCCGGTTTTCACGTTCCAGTCTCCGACAGAGGAGCGTGGTCGCCGCGTAGCTCAGCAGGCAGGCGACCGTCAGGCCCGCCGCAAAAGCAATGTCCCAGGGCGCGATCCAGCTGCGGCCAGATTTCCCGCCGATCCGGCTGATTTCGGTCTCGATCGTGCCTAGACGCCAAACCACCGATTTATCGGCCACGGTTCAACCCGGCGCGTCCGCGCAAGCGGCAAGACAGGCGCCCGGTCTGGTCATTTGGCTGACCGCCTTGCGAGCGGTAGCACCGACAGGGATCGCACG
>CAXSFF010000535.1:0-3597 GCA_964236035.1 uncultured Acetobacteraceae bacterium | reverse complement strand
TTGGAGATGAAGGGCGTGGCAAAGCGGCAGGCGGAGGCCGCCGCGATGGAGTGCCTGGCGCTGGTCGGCCTGGAGAACGCCGCCCAGCGCCGCCCGCACCAGATGTCCGGCGGCATGAAGCAACGCTGCGGCATCGCCCGCGCACTGGCGATCGACCCGGGCGTGCTGCTGATGGACGAGCCGTTCGGCGCCCTCGACAGCCAGACCCGCGAGACTCTGCACACCGAGCTGCTGGCGATCCACGCCCGCACCTGCAAGACCATCGTCATCGTCACCCACGACCTGGACGAGGCGGTGCTGCTGGCCGACCGTGTCGTGGTGCTGGCGGGCGGGCGGCTGCAGGAGATCATCGCCGTCGACCTGCCGGGCGAACGCGGCGACGTGGCACAGGTCCGCGCGCTGCCGGAGTTCGCGCGCACCCGGCTCGTGCTATGGCAGGCGCTGCACGGCCACCCGGCGGTGCGAGAGGTCGCATGACGACATCGGTCATCGAAGCGGTGCCGCAAGCCGAAGCCAAGCCGCGCCGGGTCAGGATGCCGGGCATGAGCCGGATGCGCCGCCGCCTGATCACCACCGGCTCGCTGGTGGCGTCGACGCTGCTGTGGGAGCTGCTGGGCCGCCATAGCAACCCGATCTTCGGCTCGTATCCCTCGGCGATCTTCGCCGCCGCCATCGACCTGGCGGCCAGCGGGCAGCTGCTGCCGGCGCTGCTGGAGAGCCTGGAGTCGTTCGGCGCCGGCTACCTGCTGGCGATGGTGGTGGGGGTGCCGCTCGGGCTGGTGATCGGGCGGTTCGCGTTCATGGAGGCGGCGTTCGGCGTCTACATAACCGCCGGCTACGCGATGCCGCTGGTGGCGCTGGTGCCGCTGCTGGTGCTGTGGTTCGGGCTCGGCTTTACCGTGAAGATGGCGATCGTGTTCCTGATGGCGCTGTTCCCCGTCTGCATCAACACCTGGCTCGGCGTGAAGTCGGTGCCCAAAGGCCTGATCGACGTGGGCGTGTCGTTCGTCGCCAGCGACTTCACCATCCTGCGCCGCATCGTGCTGCCGGCGACGCTGCCGTACATCATGGCCGGGCTGCGGCTGGCGATCGGCAAGGCTGTGATGGCGATGATCATCGCCGAGTTCTTCACCGCCATCTCCGGGTTGGGGGCGATCATCATCAACTCCGCCAACAACTTCGACACGGCGACGATGTTCGTGCCGATCCTGCTGCTGATGGTGCTGGCCACCGCGTTGACCTCGCTGGTCGGTTTGCTGGAGCGGCTGGTGGCGCCCTGGCAGTCGGAGATCGCCGGCCAGGACGGAACGTGAGCGAGACGCTGATGGTGGCGCTGGGCGGCGCGCTCGGCAGCGTCGCCCGCTACTGGATGACGGTGTGGATGACGCCGCTCAGCCGCTCGCTGCCGTGGGGCACCATCGCGATCAACGTCACGGGCTCCTTCGCCATCGCCTTCTTCGGCACGTTCACGCTGGCGCATGGCCGGCATCCGGTGCCGGACTCGGCGCGGCTGTTCTTCATGGTGGGCATATGCGGCGGCTTCACGACGTTCTCCTCGTTCAGCCTGCAGACGCTGGACCTGCTGCGCGCCGGGGCATCCGGGCGGGCGCTGGTCAACATCGCCGTCTCGGTACTGTTGTGCCTTGGCTCAGCCGCGGCCGGCCACGGGATCGCGGCGCGGCTGAACGGCGGCATGGTGCAGGTCGAGTAACCTCCCGACCGTCATTGCGAGGAGCGCTTGCGACGAAGCAACCCAGGAGCCGCGCGGCAGGTTTTCGGCGCGTGGCCCTGGGTTGCCACGCCGCCAAGCGGCGGCTCGCAATGACAGCTACTCACGACAGGGGCCGTCCATGAAAATTCCATTCCTGCACAGCGAGACGGAACCGACCGCCGCATCCGGGCCGCGCCCTGTGGTGTCCTACTGGCACCTGTGGACCGACGCGGACGGCGTCAGCCACCAGCAGCAATGCGCGCTGACCGAGTTCACCCTGAAGGGCGTCGGCCCCGCGGACCCGCAATGGAACAACAGGCAGGACACGGTGTCGGCGACGCCCGTGTTCACCGTGCAGCCGGTCGGCTGGGTCGGCGACTGGCACGAGAACCCGGCGCCGCAATGGATCGTGGTGCTGTCGGGCCGCTGGTGGATCGAGAGCATGGACGGCACCCGCATCGAGCAAGGTCCCGGCGAGTTCTCGTTCGGCGAGGACCAGCACTGCACCGCCGACGCGCAGGGCCGCAAAGGCCACAAGTCCGGCACCATCGGCGACGTGCCGGCGGTGCTGCTGACCGTGCAGCTGCATGTCGACCCGCAGCACGCGCCCTGCCATCGGCAGTAGCGTCAGCCGAGGCTGCGCGCCACCATCTCGAACGTGCCGCCACCGTGGCCCGGTGGCGGACCCACTGAAACCTCGACACGATGCAATCGGCTGACTAGGGTATTGATGAACTCGGATGACAGGAACGCATCGCTTGAGCGAAACAGGTGATACCTCGGCCGAGCAACCCTCCGTGCAGACCGGACCCGGGGCTTCGCTTGATCCAACCAAGCTGAAGATCTCCATCGCACTCTCGACCTATCAGGGCGGCCGCTTCCTGAAGGCGCAACTTGAAAGCCTCCGCACCCAAGAGACCCTACCGTGTGAACTGGTCATCGGCGATGATGCGTCGACGGACGACACCGTGGCGATCATCCAGCGGTTTGCCGAAACGGCTCCGTTCCCGATTCATCTGCACCGCAACCCTTCGCGGCTGGGGTTCCGTGAGAACTTCATGCAGACCGCGAAACGCTGCACGGGCGACCTGATCGCGTTCTGCGACCAGGACGATGTCTGGTACGCGAACAAGCTGACGCGCTGCGCGCAGCCGTTCGCCGATCCTGAAGTCATGATGGTGTGCCACGACGCCAACGTCGTCGACGCCGCGGGAAACAAGACGGACGGCGTCATCGTCGATCGCAAGGATGGCGTCTGGGCGCCAAGCCTTCGGCCGCTGAACTCGCAATATGCCCTGACAATGGTGTTTCGCCGCTGCCTGACGGACCATTACGACCTCTGGCTCAAGACGGTCGATGAGAACACGTCCGACCGGACCCAGCATGCCGCCCATGACCCATGGTTCTACTTCCTGGCGAGCAATCTCGGCAAGGTGGTGAACGTCGACGAGCGCCTGCTCGATTATCGCCAGCACGGCAGCAACGCCATCGGCGTGCAGGACGGAAGCATCAACAAATCCATCGCGTTCAGGTTGAACTACTATGAGCTGCGCGAACAGGCGGTACGCATCCGGATGGGTCTGCTGAAAGAGCTTCAGGGCAGGACCAGCCCCAAATACCGTCAGCACATCGAACAGCAACTCCCGCTGTATCAGAAACACCTGGGAATCTACGCGTCCCGGGTTCCTATCTATGGCAACGGCGGGCTTGCCCATCGGGTGGGCGGCGTCGTCAAAACGCTTTCTGCCGGGGGCTACGCAGAGGGCGAGTTCGGTCGCCGCTCCTTGGTGTCGGACTTCCTCTATGGTGTCGTCCGGTTCAGCCCCGGCCCTCGCGTGTCCAAGCTCTACGCGACAGCGTCGCGGATGCTGGCGCGACGCCATCAG
>CAXSFF010000534.1:0-3608 GCA_964236035.1 uncultured Acetobacteraceae bacterium | reverse complement strand
TGCTGATCGTGGACGAAAGCCACGTCACCGTGCCGCAGATCGGCGGCATGGAGCGCGGCGACCATGCCCGCAAGTCGATCCTGAGCGAGTTCGGCTTCCGCCTGCCGTCCTGCATCGACAACCGCCCGCTCAAGTTCGAGGAGTGGGAGCATTTCCGTCCGCAGACGGTGTTCGTCAGCGCGACGCCGGGCCCGTGGGAATTAGAGCGGGTGCAGGGCGTGTTCGCCGAGCAGGTCATCCGCCCCACGGGGCTGATCGACCCGGTGACCGAAATCCGCCCCGTCGAGCACCAGGTCGACGACCTGCTGGCCGAAATCCGCGTCATGGTGGCGCGCGGCCAGCGCACGCTGGTGACGACGCTGACCAAGCGGATGTCGGAGGACCTGACCGACTACCTGACCGAACACGGCATCAAGGTGCGCTACCTGCACTCCGACGTGGACACGCTGGAGCGGATCGAGATCATCCGCGACCTGCGGCTTGGAGTGTTCGACGCGCTGATCGGCATCAACCTGCTGCGCGAGGGGCTGGACATCCCGGAATGCGCGCTGGTGGCGATCCTGGACGCGGACAAGGAGGGCTTCCTGCGCAGCCAGACCAGCCTGACGCAGACCATCGGCCGGGCGGCGCGCAACGTGGACGGCCGGGTGATCCTGTACGCCGACGTGATGACCAACAGCCTGCGCGCGGCGCTGGAGGAGACGGCTCGGCGGCGGGCCAAGCAGACGGCGTGGAACGAGGCCAACGGCATCACCCCCACCAGCGTGCGCAAGCACATCGGCGAGGCGCTGAGCAGCGTGTTCGAGCAGGACTACGTGACGGTGGCGCCGGTGAAGGATTCCAGCGTCACCGACATGGTCGGCAAGGACCTCGGCAGCAGCATCACCGAACTGGAGAAGCGGATGCGCGCCGCAGCGGCGGACCTGGAGTTCGAGGAGGCGGGGCGGCTGCGCGACGAGATCAAGCGGCTGGAGGCATTGCAGCTCGGCCTGGAGCCGCCGCCCGTGTCCAGCTACCGCCCGACCAAGAAGGACCGCACGTCGGAGCCGCTCGGACCCGGCGGCGGCGGCTACGACCCGGACAAGCGCTCGACCCGAGGGCGGACGCGCGGACGCCGCTGACGCTCTACTGCCCCTCCTCCCCCAATGCTTAGCGTTTGGGCGGGAGGAGGCCGGGAGGAGGGGTGGCCACGACACGGGTTATGCCGCGCGGCACCCCTCCCCCGGCCCCTCCCGCAAGGGGAGGGGGGAAGGAGCGGAACAGGTTGAAGGCCCGTTTCCGGAACGCGTCCTCGATCCGTTGCAGCCTTCGCCGCAGCCGCACGCCGAGCGGCTGCGCCCGCCGCCGGGCAGAGGACCGGTCGCCGGAATGCGAGCCGAAATCGTCGCCCTGGTTCACCGGGAACGGCCGCACGACATACGGCAGGATGCCGTTCTCCCAGTAGCGGTCCATGGTCTGGTCGATCGGCATAAAAATTTGCTTGCCGTACTCCAGCATGCGGACAGCGCCCTCGCGCCGGATCAGGGTGGCGCCGACCCCCAGCACCTGCGTGCGCAGCCGGTACAGCGCCGCGCCGCCCGGCAGCTCCGCCACGCGGGTGCCGAGGAACTTGGCCGACGGCGGCTGGCTCACCTTGCCGCGCTTGGTGTCGAGGCGGATCACCAGCCAATCGGCGTAGCCGCAGGCCAGCACGTCGCGCACCACCTGCGGCAGCACGGACTCGATCGAGACGTCGTCCTCCAGGATCAGCGCCATGTCGATGGAGTCCGCCACCATGCGCTGGTAGATGCGGTAGTGGCTGAGGAAGCAGCCGATCTCGGAGTCCTTCATCTCCACGCCGTAGATGCGAAGGGCGCGGTCGCGGTCATACGCCGCCCGGTCCGCGGCGGTGAGCAGGCGGCCATCGACGGCGGTCACGAACTCGGCGGCCAGGCCCAAGCCGTCGAGCAGCCCCGTGATGTGCCGCCGCCGCTCGACATCGCGCGGCATGTTGATGACGAAGATCGGCACCGGGAACGCCGCGGCCTGGCCGGACGTCATGCCGGCTGATCCACCTTGCCGAGCCGCTCCACATACTCGGCATGGATCTCGCCGATGATGTCGCTGATCCCGCGGGTGAGGTGCCAGCCCGGGTACTGCTCCTCGAAGCGCCGCGTGTCGCTGATCCACCAGATATGGTCGCCGGCGCGGTTGTCCGCCCGGTAGCTGCGCCGCATCGGCCGCTCCGTCAGCGCCTCGACCTGAGCCACCGCCTCCAGCACGCTGCAGTTCGCCGTGCGCCCGCCGCCCATGTTGTAGATGCCGGCGGAACCCGGCTGCTCGAAGAAGTGCCAGAAGGCGTTGACCAGGTCCCAGGAGTGGATGTTGTCGCGGACCTGCTTGCCGCCGTAGCCGATCACCGTGTACGGCTGGTCGGTCACGGCGCAGCGGACCAGATACGACAGGAAGCCGTGCAGCATCGCGCCCGCCTGGCCGCCGCCGGTGATGCAGCCGCAGCGGAAACAGGCCGTGCGCATGCCGAAATAGCGCCCGTATTCCTGCACGATCAGGTCGGCGGCGCATTTCGACACGCCGAACAGGCTATGCATGGTGGCGTCGATGCTCATCGTCTCGTCGATGCCGGCGAACTGCGGGTGCGCGGCCGGCAGCTCCCACCGGGTCGCGTGCTCGATGAACGGCAGCTGGTTGGGCGTGGCGCCGTACACCTTGTTGGTGCTGCAGAACACGAACACCGCGTCCGCGCTGTGCCGGCGGGTGGCTTCCAGCAGGTTGAGGGTGGCGACGGCGTTGATCGTAAAGTCGGTCATCGGCTCGGAGGCGGCCCAATCGTGCGACGGTTGCGCGGCGGCATGCACGACAAGCGCGACATCGCGGCCGTACCGGGCGAACACCTGGTCGATCAGGCCGGCGTCGCGGATGTCCGCCTCGACATGCCGGTAGCCGGGGCAGTCGCGTTGCAGCCCGGCCCAGGCGCGCCGCGTGCTCGCCTCCGCGCCGAACAGGCGGGCGCGGGTGTCGTTGTCGATGCCGACCACGTCGAAGCCCTTAGCGGTCAGGAAGCGCACCGCCTCCGAGCCGACCAGCCCGCCGGCGCCCGTCACGATGGCGACGCTCATGCCGCCGCGCAGCGCCGGGTCGCAAGGCCGCGTGGGGATTGCTGATGACTCATGAACCAAGTCTCCTCGGGCGCGGCGGCCCGTCATGGCCCACCGTTTGCCCGGCTTCAGCGGGCGACTCAACCGGCGATCTCGGGCGGGGCGCTCGACAGGACGCCCGGCCTGCGGCAATCGGTGCCCATCCCCGGAGGCTGCCGACCTGTGACCCGCCTGCTTCACCGCATAGCCCTCGGCCTCGTCCTGCTGCTGCCATGGTTCCTGATCCACGTGCGGGCGGCGACCGAAATCGGCATCGACGCCGTTGGCCTATGCTTCCTGCTGCGCTGCACGGCCGAGCGGCGCTGGCACTGGCTCGTTCAGGGCTGGGTGCCGATCGGACTGGCCTGGTGGGGCTGGCTGGTCGCCTGCACGCTGCTGAACCTCGCCGAACCCGGCCAGGACGGACGCGCGCTGTTGCAGGCCGTGCTGGTCGCGCGGTTCCTGCTATTCGCC
>CAXSFF010000533.1:0-3610 GCA_964236035.1 uncultured Acetobacteraceae bacterium | reverse complement strand
GCCATCACCGCCTCCTGCCATCATGGCTTGTCTTGGCCGAATCGGGCCGCATCGTGCGCAAGCCGAGGCTTTGCAGATGTATCGCACTAAGGTAAATCAAACGTTGACTCTGTTCGGCCCTATTTCTGTGTGCCCACAAGGACGCTGCGCTGTTTGCGCACGACGCTCGCGGCCCGACGAGCGAGACGGCGCACGATCTCCAGCATGTCGCTCTCCGCTCCCGCGGGCTGCCCAGAAACAAGCCACAAGACCATGATGACGCATATATAAATCGCCGCGCCTAGCCCGACCGCCAGAGACAAATCCCCCATGATCGCGACAGGATCGTCCGATACCTGGTTCCAGCCGAGCCCAGCCGTGACCAGGCCCGCCATCATCAGCGCGATCGCCGAAAGACAGCGCCACGTGTGCGTCAGCAGGTCGGCCAGGGTAAGATGAAGCCGCCGCATGGCCATGCCGAGATACAGCAGATGCTCGAACGCCATGGCGAGTGCGATGCCGACGGCGGCGCCGGGCAGTCCCATCCGCGTGACGAGGACGACCAGCAACGGAACCCGGATGCCAACTGAAACCACCTGCACCCAGAACATCTGCCGCAGCACTGCGTAGGCGTCCAGCAACGCAACGCTGATCATCCCGACGATCGTCACCGACAGCGCCACGCCCAGGATTTGGATCACTCCCGTCGCGCCAAGCCAGCTTGAGCCGAAGGCAAGCTTGACGATCGGATCGGCGACCAGGGAAATGCCGACCCCGGCTGGCAGCGCGATCAGGACCATGCTGCTGAGCAAGCGCAGGAAGGCGCCGGCAATTTCGCTTTCGCTGCCGCTGTTGCGGGCGGCGGCGAAGGTGGAAAAACAGGCGCGGCCAAGCGGCGACACGAACTCGGTCGTCGGAAGCGCTGCGATCTCGGCACCGACCGAGAAGATCCCGACCTGAGCCACGTCCAGCACCCGGCCAATGACGAAGGTATCGCAACGGTCGCGCAACAGGCTCGAAAGGCTCAGCAGCCAGGACCAGAACGAGAAACCGGCGATCTGGCGCCAGGCCGACAGCCCCAAGCGAGGGCGGAACGGGTGCATCGCATAGCTCATCATCATTCGCAGCGTGACAGACGTCAGGATCGCCGCCACCAGGGCCCAATAGCTGTGCAGGACGAACGCCAAGGCGATCCCGACCAAGATACTGATGGCGCGCGGCACCGACATCAGCAGGAATTCTTTCTCAAAGGCGATGTCGCGGCGAAAGTCGACGATGCCGATGTTCTCGCAAGCCGCCACCAGCAGCCCGGCGGCCAGCGCGAGCATGACCGGGAACAACCGGCGATCATCGAAGAACACGGCAACCGGCCAGGCCGCCGCCGCCAGCAATGCCGCCGTCGCGCCGCCACGAATGAGGTTGATGGTGAACGCGCTGTCGTACAAGGCGCGGGTTGGCGTCCGCTCGCGAATGACGGCTTCCTCGACGCCCAGGGAGGACAACGAGTCGGCGGCCTGCCCGAATCCCGTTGCAAGCGCAACCAGTCCAAAATCAGCCGGAGCCAGCAGCCTTACCAGGCATAACGTGCTTGCCAAGCCCATCACCCGCGTGAACATCCGCCAGCCGATGATCCAGCCGGCGCCCTTTGCCGTCTTGGCAAGGATCGTGTCGGTGGTTGGCTTGCCGGTCAATGCGCTGTCGCGGGCGCAGCAGAAAACCCAGCCATTTGCGCCCCTGCCAGCGAACCAGCATCGGCGTCGCGGAGGAAGTTGCTGATCGCGGCAACCTCCTGGCGAAGCGACTCAGATCCTGCCGCATGGATCACGGCCAACACGGGCACCCCGCCGGCACCTGTCAGGCTGTTGCGCGCCTGCTGCATCCGGCTGCGCAGGCCGCCCGACGCGAACGCGCCATCCAGCCAGAGAGCGGTGGCCGCGACGTGGGCGGGACGGCTGGTCGTGACCAGCTTCCAGCCAGGAACACCTGCAATCGCCGTGACTTCGGTGTCTTCGGCACCCTCCTGCTCGCTGAGGGCGCGTTGCAGCGCCAGGATGATGGTGGGGTTGGTCCGCGGTGGGAACGCCACGACCAGAAGCTCGACCATGCCGTCATGGCAGGCAAATGCCTGAACTGCATTGCCCGCGGTCGCCGGCATACCCCAAAACCGGCTCGCGGCGTCGCGGTCGCGCAGAGTGCACCCGGCGACCGCCCGCATGGCGGCGACTGGCTCCAACGCCGCACCGCGGTCCAACCCACCCGCCAGCAATGGGCCAGCAGCGGCGATCATCCCCACCAACACGGCCGCCAGCGCCATCGCCGGGAGGCTGGCGCGCGTGCTGGGCGCGAGCGTGCGGGACGCCGGTTCCGGCTTGCCGTCCTGGCGGAAGGGCAGGCCGCATAGGATGAGGACCAGCGTCACGCCGGAGAAGAACAGCCAGCCGTAGATGAGGTGATCGGCGGCGGCGGCCTCCGCGCTGCCGAGCCAATGGCCGGCGGCGACGATGCCTAGCGCCCGCACGCCGTTGGCCAGGACCGGCACGACGATCGATGCCGCCACGAAGGCGATCTGACGCCCGGGAGTGCGATAGAAGGTGACGGCGTACAGTACGCCGAACGCAACCGAGGCGATCAGGAAGCGCAAGCCGGCGCAGGCTTCTGCCACAAAGAACACTCCCTCCGGAATCTCGATGACGTTGCCATCAGAAATGTTCGGGATGCCGATGACGTCGAGGCCGGAGACGATGAAGTGCGCGGTGAAGTCCTGCAGCGCAGGCGTCAGGAAGCTTCCGAACGGCACCAGGAAGAACAGGTAAAGCAGCGGGGCCGCCAGCAGCCAGGCCAGCCGCCAGCCCAGCACCGATAGGAACAGCAACTCGATGCAGGCCATCGCCATCAGCTGGCGGCCCTCCATGATCCCCAGCCGCTCGGCAACCAGCCATGCCGCTGCGCAAGGCAGCACGGCGAGGGCGATCCAGGGTCGCGGCCGGACCTGCACGCCGGGCAGCCGGCAGCGGCGATCATAAGCCAGCCAAAGTGCGATCGGCAGCACCAGGAAACAGTGGTTATAAGCCGTCGATGTGCTCCAGACCGACACGGCAGCCATGACTTCCTGTCGGAATACAAGGCCCAGTAGCGCGATCCCCAGCAGCAAGGGAGCTGCCGCGATGCGCAAATCGACCCAGCGGTCGGCAGCAACGGTCACCGCCGCAGAGTTCGACATGGTGGCCACCTCGGAACGATGCGGCGCCATCCTAGCCGATCCCGCGCACGATGGGGGGACCAAGCAGATTCGCCACCGGCAGCGGCAGACGCTTCCAGCCGGCGATGAACAGCCGGTACTTCGGATTGAGCGGGTTGTGATCGGGAAGGCTGGCGCCAGGCCGCAACCGGTAGCGGTAGTGCAGGGGCGCCGGGTCGAAGCCCAGGTTCTTCTTGAACGAGTAGGCGCCGGTGCCGATCTTGCTGCGGCCAAAATCGAACAGGCGGCAGCCTTGTTCGCCGGCTCGGCGCATGACCTCCCAATACATGAAATCATTGCCGCCACGGTTGCGTGCAGCCAGGGTGCCGCCGCCGTAGTAGGGCAGCACCTGGTCACGAAAATAGAAATTCATCACGGACGCGATCGGGCGGC
>CAXSFF010000532.1:0-3620 GCA_964236035.1 uncultured Acetobacteraceae bacterium | reverse complement strand
CTAAAGGAACGTCGGCCTATTATGAAGCACTGCCGCGATAGCGGCTTAGTTCAATATACATTGCACGCGATATTCCGGTTTAGGGTGGTGTATTGCACGCAGCAAACTAGGGGTCTAACGCGGGGGATGACTTTGCGTGCAATACTAGCAGTGCCGGCCACCTCTGCCGTCGAACCGGACTGGATGGCCGCGTTCCTCGCTAGCCTGGCCCATGACGACCTCGCGCCGGCGACGCTACGCGGCTACCGCTACGACCTGCGCCACTTCCTCGCCTGGCACAGCACCGTCCAGGACAAGCCGTTCGCCATCGAAGGCCTGGTCGAGTACGAGCTGATTGCCTACCGCCAGCACATGGTCGCCGCCGGCCGCCGACCGGCCACGGTCAACCGCCGGCTGGACGCCCTACGCCGGCTGTGCAGGTGGGCGCGCGGGACCGGGGCGTTGGGCGCCGATGCCGCTGGCAATGTCCGGCCGATGCGCACCGTCCGCAACCGCCAGCCGGTTGGCCTGATGGATGTCGAGACCCACGCCCTGCTGCGCGCCGCCGGCGCTTCCTCGCACGGCTTGGCGACACGGAACTATGCGCTGGTGCAGGTCATGCTGCAGGCCGGGCTGCGCATCGGCGAGGTTGCGGCGCTGACGGTCGCCGATATCAGCATGAACGACCGCTCCGGCAGCGTCCGCATCCGCCAGGGCAAGGGACTCAAGGCGCGAGAGGTGCCGCTGAACGCCACCGGGCGGCGCGCGCTCAAGCAGCATCTCGAACAGCGCGGGGCGCCGGGCAAGACCGCGACGCTGTTCACCAGCAGCCGGGAGCCGGCGATGCCGGTGCGCAGCATCCAGGCCGTCATCGCCAGCCTTGCCCGCCGTGCCCGGCTCACGCGTTTGCCCGTCTCGGCGCACACGCTGCGCCATACCTTCGCACTGGGCTACTTGCGCGACAACCCCGGCAAGCTGGTCGAACTCGCCAGCCTGCTCGGCCACGAGTCGCTCGACACCACCGCCGTCTATACGCGACCATCCCGTGATGACCTCGCGGCCGACCTGGAACGCTCGCACCTCAATGTCGACGGATGACCTCTGGCTGCTGCAGGCACCCGGCCGCCGATGACAGCGCCCCTCGACCCGAGCGAGGACGAGCTCGCGCGGCATTGGAGCCTGACGCCCGCGGACCTGGCCGTGATCGCCGAGTGCCGCGGCCCCGACCACCGCCGCCGCTTCGCCGTCCAGCTTTGCATGCTGCGCGCGCACGGCCGTTTCCTCGACGACTACCGCCGCGCGCCGATCAAGATCGTCAACCACCTTTCGCGCCAGCTCGGGCTGGCGCCCGTGCTGTTCCTTGACCGGCCGGGCCGGGCGCAAACGGAGCGGGCCCAAGCGCTGCGCATCCGTCGCCACCTCGGTCTTCGCAGCTTCGACAGCGGAACCGCCATGGACCTGCGGAACTGGCTGCGTCAGGGCGCCATTGAGGGGCGCACCGTCGCCGAACTCATGGTCCGCGCTGAGGACAAGCTGCGCGACTGGCATGTCATGATACCGGCCGCCAGCACGCTTGAACGGCTGGTCACGGCCGAGGTGACACAGGCCACGACCCAGCTGTACGAGACAGTCTCGATCCGCTTGCCGCCATTCCTGCGCGAAGCCATCGACCTGCTGGTCGAGGTGCCGGAGGGCGATGTGCGCTCCACCCTGTTCCGGCTCAAGGACTACCCGAAGTCAGCCAACGCCGCAGTGATCAAAGGCGACATCGTCCGCCTGCGCCTGATCGAGGACCTGCTCGGCGCCGGCGCAGACCTCGGCGATCTCGACCCGCGGATCATCCGTCAGCTCGGCCAACTCGGGCGCCGCTACGATGCCGGCGACCTCCGGCGCTGTGCCAAGCCGAAGCGCGACGCACTCGTCGCCTGCTATCTCGTCGAGGCCCGCAAGACGCTGCTCGACCAGATCGTCGAGATGAACGACCTGTTCCTGACCGGCATGAACCGCAGGGCGCGCACGTCGGTCGAGAAACGGCGCAAGAGCCTGCGGCGCCGCGCCCGTGACGGCCTGCACCGCGTGCTCGGCGCCGTCGACGCGCTGGTGGCGGCCGACGGTGCGCAAACCGTCTCCGCGTTCCGCAACACGCAGGACCCGCCGGCACTGATCGAGGCGGCGATCGCCTGCCGGGGCTACGAGCGGCTGGAAGCGCGCGGCCATCTCGACGCCATGCTCGCGCGCTACGGTACCTTGCGCCAATACCTGCCGGCCTTTTTCGCCCTGCCATTCCAAGCAGCCGCCGGCAGCGAGACCTTGCTCCGGGCCGTCGAGAGCCTGCGCGCACTGGATGCCGGCGCCCGCGGCCCGCTCAAAACCGACGACCCGCACAGCTTCGTCCAGGCGGACTGGCGGCCCTACCTCGTCAGCGACGGCAAGCTCGACCGCGCCATCTGGGAGGTTTCGCTCGCCTTCGCCGTCCGCGACGCGCTCCGCGCCGGCAGCCTGTTCCTGGCGCACAGCCGCGACCACGTCTCGTTTTGAAACCTCGTCTACGACGACCGGAGCTGGCAGCAGGCCCGCGAGCAGGCCTACCAGCGCCTGGATCTACCAACCGACGGGCAGACCTTCCTGGCCCGGCTCGGCACAGAACTCGACCGGGCGGCGCGCGCCGCGCAACGCGGTCTGCCCAGCAATCGCATCGCCGCCGTCCGCAATGGCCGGCTTGCCATACAGCAGCAGGATGCGCGGGGGATGGGTGGCGCGCCCCGCCGGTTCCAGGCGGGCCAGGTCCGGCGGTGCCAGCAGGCCGGGGCGCAGCGCGGGGAGCGCGTCATCCGGCGCAGAGGCTGGCGCAGGCTCCACGTCCATCTATGTCGCCTTCGGCACGCGCGGCCCACGCTCGTACCAGCCCTGGCTGCGGCGGACGATGTGCACGACCGACAGCATGACCGGCACTTCCACCAGCACGCCGACCACGGTTGCCAGCGCCGCCCCGGACTGGAAGCCGAACAGGGCGATGGCAGCGGCAACCGCCAGCTCGAAGAAGTTGCTGGCGCCGATCAGCGCCGAGGGGCCTGCGACGCACCACGCCGACCCCAGCCGGCGGTTCAGCCAGTAGGCCAGGCCGGCGTTGAAATAGACCTGGATCAGGATGGGCACGGCCAGCAGCAGGATGACGGTCGGCTGACGCACGATCTGCTCGCCCTGCAAGCCGAACAGCAGCACCAGCGTCAGCAGCAGGGCGCACAGCGACACCGGCCCCAGCACCGCCAGCATGCGGGCCAGCGCCGGCTGTCCGCCCGAGCGCAGCAGGACCGCGCGCCAGGCTTGGGCGGCGATCACCGGCACGACGATGTAGAGCACGACGGACAGCAGCAGCGTGTCCCAGGGCACGGTGATGCTGGACAGCCCGAGCAGCAGGCCGACGATGGGCGCGAAGGCCACGACCATGATGAGGTCGTTCAGCGCCACCTGGCTCAGGGTGAAGTTCGGCTCCCCGTCCAGCAAGTTGGACCAGACAAATACCATCGCCGTGCAAGGCGCAGCGGCGAGCAGGATCAGCCCGGCGATGTAGCTGTCCACCTGCCCTGCCGGCAGCCACGGCCGGAACAGCCAGCCGATGAACAGCCAGCCCAGCAGGGCCA
>CAXSFF010000531.1:0-3621 GCA_964236035.1 uncultured Acetobacteraceae bacterium | reverse complement strand
CAGGGGCGGCTCGCCCCTGGCGGGTCTGGGCAGAGCCCAGCCTTGCTTTCTGACAAGCCTCGCACGGAGCACCGCCGATGGGCTGGAAGAGCCGGTTGCTGGAGCCGCTGGCGTGGTCGGCGAAGGGGTTCGTCGCGCGTGGCGCCGATCCGTGTGCCGTCGCCCCGCGCGAGGTCCTCGTCCTCAGGCCGAGCGACCTGGGCGACCTGCTGACGACGACGCCGGTCTTCGAGGCGCTGCGGCGGCGCTTCCCCGCCACGCGCATCGTGGCCGCGGTCGGCGGCTGGGGCCGCGCGATCCTGGAGCACAACCCGTTCGTCGACGAGGTCGCGGCGCTCGACCTGCCGTGGGCCAACAAGTTCGTCCAGGACCGCTCGCCCCGCGCGCTGCTGCGCTTCCTCGCGCGCTCGCCGCAGGTCGCGGAGCTGCGGGGGTGTCGCGGCTTCGACGCCGGCATCGATGTCACGGGGAGCCTCGCGGGCGTGCTCACGCTGATGCGGCTGGGGGCGCGCCACCGCATCGGCCTGCGCGGCTACCGGGGCGGCTCCGCGGGCTGCCAGCACTCGGCGGCGTGGACCGAGCGCGTGCACGTGGCGGGCATGGCGCTGCGGCAGGCCGAGCTGCTCGGCGCGCACGACCTGCCGGAGGCCCGCCCGCAGCTCTACCTCACGCCGGGCGAGCGCGAGGAGGCCGCGCGGATCTGGGGACCTCGCGGGTCCGGCGGCGCGCCGCGCTTCCTCGTCAGTTGCGGCGGCGGGGCGGAGGAGAAATGCTGGCCGGCCGAGGACCTCGGGCGCGCCCTGCGCGACATGGCGGCGGCGATGCGGGCGCGATGGGGGGAGAGCGACCTGCTCCTGGTCGGCGGCCCCACGGATCGCGGGCGCGCGGCGCGGGTTCTCGCGGCGGAGATTCCCGGCCTCCGCTCGGTGTGCGGGGAGACGTCGCTGCGCAGCAGCTTCGCGCTGGCGGAGCAGGCCGACCTCGTCCTGACCAACGCGTCGATGATGCTGCACGTGGCGGCCGCGTTCCGCCGTCCGACGGTCGCGGTGCTGGGCGGCATGCACTCGGACCCGGAGGGCCACGACCGGCTCTGGGGATACCCGCCGCCGTACGCGAGCGTCGGGCCGGCGGCGCCGGGCACCTGGCCCTCGTCCGGGGCGGTGGTTGCGGCGGTGATGGGCGCCGCAGGGCGGCACTGAGGCAGGTGGGGGGCGAAGTGAGCAACAGGCAAGGCCGGGCTCTGCCCAGACCCGCCAAAGGCTCCCTCTTTCAAGCCAGAAGCTTCTGGAAACCCGTTTGCTCCCGGACGGACCGCCAATCTACATCTGCGGCTTGCGCTCCAGACCATCACGCCCTGCCACCCAGCCGTGGACGCTGCGCGCAGTGTCAGGACCGATAGGCATCCAGCATGCCATTGGCCATTCGCACACTGGAAAAGGCCTGAAGCCGTGAACGCCCCCTTTCCACAAGAGACTTTGCCAGAGCAGGGTCAGAAACGACCGAAACGATGGCACGACCGATATCGGCTGTATTCCATGGATCAACGAGGCAGGCAGCGCCCCCTGCAATTTCCCTCATCGGATCGATGTTGGAGGTAACGACTGGCGCAGCAAAGCCATACCCCTCGATGATCGGCAGGCAAAAGCCCTCCCGGAGGCTGGTTGCAACAACACATGCACTCGAAGCGTAAAGTGCAGCGAGCGCCTTGTCTGACACACGTGGCAGGTAGTGTATTGTTGTGTCATCCTGAGTCGACCACTTGTCCGCGCCCTGCGGCGCACCTATGATCTTCAGATCAAAACCTGCCAATGCTTGTCGCTCACTGCGAAACGCATTGATAACTCGCAGTGTATTGCGATGCTCCAGATACCCTCCTCTATGCAGGATATAGGGTCGGATTGCCTGCTCCCTCGCATTGGAAATGTTTGCTTCTATAAATCCATCAGCGGTATTGTAGACCGTACGAGACTGTATACCTAGTTTTTGCAGGGATAGACGTGTTGTTTCACTGACACTCACAATTATATCTGCGTTCCGCGTCATGTTCCTAAAACATAGTTCAGAGTACTTGAGAGAAATTGCTTCCTTCAGATTCCTGAATGAACCCCTCTCTTCCAGGAATAACAGGTCGTGCACCGTGACCAAGCTTCGAATGCCGTGAGTCAGCAACGAACAGGTGTTATAAGGGAAGTGAATGAGGTCGCATAGAAGACGACGCGCCAGTCGCGGGATCATGACCTGTTCCCAGACAACAAAATTCACATCGGGCAGCCGATGCCAACGAAGATGTTCGTAATCGCCGAGAAGCGCCTGATCGACTCGGGCTGGCACAGCAACGACAAATTCAAATTCAGATTGCACGCCTCCCAAGGCGCGACATAACTCCTGAATGAAGCGTCCGAAACCGTATGGCTTTCCCAGGAAGAAGCCGTCGATCAGTATGCGTTTGAGCATGTTGCGGCTACAGCCTAACGGTCAAACACCCTGCAATCGCTTTCCGCCGGCCGCTTCATCGGTTTGGCCTGATTGACGGCGCTTGATCTGCTTGAGGTACGCATCCTGGTATGAGCCACCCATGTCTTCAGTGGTGAAGCTTCGTGCAAGATCACGGCCACGCCAGGCAATTTTTGCCCTAAGAGCATCGTCATTCATAAGCTCCTCAACAGCCTGAGCAATGTGTCGCGCGGAAGGATAGATGATACACCCATGAACGTAGTCAACCATGAAGTCTGCACCAAAGCCAGTCTTTGTTGTGACTACTGCGCAGCCAAAACACATCGCCTCTATGAGAGCAATCCCAAATCCTTCCGACAAAGATGGAAATATTAGTATTGCATGGTCATTGAAGACACTAATCTGGTCCTCTAATGTGATTCGCGGCAAAATGGAAATATTGTCCTGATCAAGCTTGTCGAAGCAGGACATGATCTCGTGAGATGACCTGCCAGCCCCGCCTATCGTCAAAGTGGCGTGCGGCAAGACGGACCGCAGTTGACGGAAGGCCGCAGGAACGTGGGCAGCTCCCTTGCGTGGTTCCCAGGTCCCGAACCACAGGATCTTGCCGGGTGCTCTTTGCTCCGGAGGTTTGATTGTTGCACTTGCGGAGATGATGTCGGGATGGATTGCCGGGGGAATCAGTTGCGCCACGGATGCTCCTCCTGCGAGATGGTCCACGTAGCTCAGGTCTCTCAGGTTCTGGACGATGGTGCAGTCGGCGCGACGAGTGCCGGATGCGTCCCACCTCACCTGCATTGGACCTGTGACTATTTTATACACTAGCGAAGCAGGCCAGTAGCCGAGGTGAGACTCCTCACGCGCTGCAAGATCGTCGTAGATGGCAAAGCCATGCAGGTGATTGATCATCACCGGTCGTGAGACCGCCCGTGCAAGGTGCTTGTATAACGTGCACCCCTGGCCGGACGACGCCATCACGACATCATAGCGACCAGCTGCAACTTTCTTCTTGACGCTAAGGAAGATCCATTGCGGCAGAGCAATGCGTCTGACGAGAAGGTTGAGTGGGTGGCTGCGTGGAAGCCTGAAATCTTCCAGATGAAGCAGATCGACGTCATGCCCCCGGCTCCGCAGGGTCTCGGCCAGCAAGTGATAGACTCGCGAGGC
>CAXSFF010000530.1:0-3629 GCA_964236035.1 uncultured Acetobacteraceae bacterium | reverse complement strand
CACACCACCACGCACAGCCTCACCCAGGAAGAAGGGCCGCGGACCAACGCTTACGGTTTATCTGACCGAGAACGCCTTGCCTCCCGACGTGGTCGGGGACGTGCGGCCTGGCTGGAGCGTCCTGCTCCACCCAGCCTAGGCTATTGCCAAGAAGGTCGAGACCCGTGCTCGCAAAGGAACTTGCCCTTCCTGGTGCTGCCGAAACAGCGCTCACCCTGAAAGTGACAGATGCAGGATCGGGTGCCGGCCCAGACCACGTTGTCGCTCGGGCAGTACGTGTCAGGGGACATGGCATGCTCTAAGTTGGAGCGAGCGCGCTGCTGCTGTGCTCGGGTGTCGGCAGTGTCGTAACGTAAACGCCGCCCGCCTGTGCCTCCCGGTAGGGTCCAAGGGCTTGGCGCCACGGTGCCGAAGTCGCCGCTGACGCGACACTGATCGTGCCGGCTGCCGCCAGGCGGATCGTCGCCGCGCTGCACATGGGCGACCGGTGAGCCTGGACGTGCCCAGGCAAGCCGCAGGTGCTCGCCTATCCTCCTGAGGTTCCAGCCTGCGGGTCACGCTCGTCCGGTAGCTTGTCGTCAGCGCAGGGTTCATCGGCGCCGCCTGCCCTACTCCTCGCCGGTGAGTGTTGCTCGGTAGCTTTCACCAAAGCCCGTTCGCGCCAAATTTGTTGGTTGTGCTGCCGTCACTGTTAGAAATGTTCTACCTTGATCCTGGGATGGCGCGACGCGAGTGGTGCCGGCTCTGTGCAAACTTTGAACCCGAACCCGCTTCCTGCGCACGACAGGTGCATTGGTGTATGGACTTCCCCTTCTCAGCCAACGGTCGACAAACGGATGGCCAACGGCCGGCCAACGGACGACCAACGACTGGCGGCAGCATTCGCCGGATCACGTTCCGGATGTTTGACGGCAGGTCGCGCCCGCCAGGGGGTAACGGCTGACATTGCTCCCCAGCGATTCTGGATAAGAGGGCGATCTCGTTCGCGCCGATCCAGACGACGCTGTGGGCATGGCAAGCAAGAAGACATCCCAGAGCAGGTCGGCCACTCAGATCCGCGCCCAGACTCACGGTCCGGTTCATAACTGGCTGTTCCGGCACCGGCGGTCGATCCTCGCCATCGCCGATAGGGAAGGCTGTATCCCCTCGTGGGAGCCATTCCTGAGACGAATGGCGGAGGCTGGGGTGACGCGCCCATCCGGTAAACCGCTCACGACCGAAGTGGTTCGATGGACTTGGCACAAGCTTCTCGTCGGCCTCGCGCGCGAAGAGAGCCAGTCGAGGGCGAGCCCACTCGTAGCAAAGGTCCGTCGCCGCGGTCCTGCGCCCGAGCCTCCGAGCCGGCCCGGCCAGAACGCGCCGGTCCGTGTCCCGGCAGCACCTGCCGTCGCCGCTCCTCCGCCGGCGGCGGCTCCTGCCACCGCCGACCACCAGGCCACGGCTCCGCCGCTCAAGCCCTACCAAATGACCGGCAAGGAGAAGCTTGCCCGGCTTCAGCAGCAGGCGCGCGACCTCAGCCCGAAGCTCCCCGTTCCCAAGTTCTCAGGACCCCTCGAATGACCCAGCACGACTCCCATCCCGGCGCCCGTCGTCCTGTCCTCCTGATTGCCGCGGGGCGGCAGAGGGTTGGCAAGACGACGTTCCTGAACGCCCTCACCCAGCACCTGCAGGAGCATGGCTCGCGGGCGGCGATCTGGAATGGCGACCAGATGAACGTCACCAACAACCTGTCGGTGTTCCATGAGGGCGTCGACGAGCCTGCGTCGAACGACGCGAACGACGTCAAGGACTGGCTGGAGGGCCGCATCGGCGACATCGTGGAACGCCGGTATGACGCCGTCCTGGACGTGGGCGGCGGCGAGACCGAGTTCTCCCGCCTTGTGCGCGAGGTCAACGTCGCGGAGGTGCTTCAGGCCGAGGGGGTACGGGTGGTGCTGGCGAACCTGATGGGTCCCGACCAGGCGGACATCGACTACCTTGCGTCCTACCTGGACCAGGGGCTGTTCAGCCCGGAGGACATCCTGATGGTCCTCAACAGCGGCTTGATGCTCTCGGGCAGGTCCGTGACCAATGCGTTCGCCGGCATCATGAACCATCCCGTAGTCGTCTCGGCGCTTGATGCTGGTGCAGAGTCCGCCTTCTTCCCGGCGCTGTCCTGCCTGGCGGCGGTGACGGACCGTGGCGTGACCTTCCAGCAGGCGCTGTCCGGAACCGTGAGGCCGGGCACCACGGCGTTGTCTTTCCTCGACCGGCAGCGGGTGGCGATCTGGTGGAGGAAGGCGATCCCCGCTTTCTTTGCGGAGATCGACCCGCTGATGATGCCGGCGACCGGCAACGAGGCGGCGGCGTACGCCTTCCGGTCGCCGGACACCGACGCGCCAGCGTCGGCGGCGGCAGAGTGAGGGCGGTCGTCGTGGACCAGATCCCTTCCTCCCTGCCCGCGCCTGACCCCTTCGATCCGCAGAAGCTCCTGCGGATCCTCGAGGAGGGTCAGGCCAAGCTCCTCCTGGCGGCCCAGGAGTGGGGCATGACCGGCGACCAGCCGTTTGCCAATTTCGTGGCCGCGCTGCTCCAGACCCAGCGGCGGTTCGCGGAGACGAACCTTGCGGGTCTGACCGACCTGCACCGGCTGATCGCCAACGCGCGGCTGCTCACCGAGGGCGACATCCTGCGCCAGAAGCAGATCGCGGCTGAGACCGCGCGGCTCATGGTGGAGCTGCGCCAGCTGGTGACGTCCATCGTGTCCGATGCCCAGGAGGAGCGCCGCACGCTGAACAGGTCGATGCTCGACGCGGTGCTGCTCGGGATCTTCAAGGCTTTGGAGAAGCCGCTGGGGTATCGGGCCATCCAGCACCGCAACAACACCCTCGTAGGGCTCAGCGGGCTGTCGCTGGCGGCGGGCGGCCTGCTGGTCGTCTTCGGCTACGGCCTGTCGGTGTGGAACGACTGGACCGGTTCGGCCCGGCTCGATCACCTCAGGGTCGCGGTGGCCAGGTGCGAAGCGGGGGAGGCGGGCGAGGCGGTGGAGGACGCGAACAAGGTGCGCTACTGCTTGCTGTGCTCCCTGCTGCCGCGCGACTACGTCCCGGTTCGCGCCGCTGAGACAGAGGCTCGCTCCCGGTAGTTCCAACAGGGGAAGCGTCCATGACGTGCCAGACTCGATCTCTCGTCCCGGGTCCGGGGTGGAGGCGGCGCGCCTGGGGGCGTGGCGCCTCCGTCGCCGCACTTCGTGTTCACGCCCGACAGCGTGATGCTGCTGGGTGGCAGCAGGCCGACCGGGATCTCTGGCGGAGCTGGGAACGGGGGCGTGACTACCAAAAGTGGATAGGACCAGGGTCTGGGAGCAACAGAACGTGAAACCTATGTAAGGGTCGGCTCGTCAGCGTCAGTGCCGTGTGCTGCTGGGTTTCGCAGCGGCCGGAGTTTGCCGCGTGCGCTGGCGTCGGGCAGGGTGAAGGCGTAAGCGCCGCAGCGGCCCGTCAGCCGATAGCCATGGCAAGTCGGACGGCTCTGCGTTGCTGGCAACCATCCCCGGCGCGCAGGCGTCCCGACCGCTGAATAAGGGTGGGTACCTGCTGGTGAGACAGCCCTTCCCAGGCCAGGAGGCGGCATGAACACCCCGATGGAAG
>CAXSFF010000529.1:0-3633 GCA_964236035.1 uncultured Acetobacteraceae bacterium | reverse complement strand
AACGGCCGCGCGGGCGCCGCCTGCTGCCAACATCGCACCAAGCCTGGCCCCTCGGCCTGCGACTCACGCTCGAACTGCAGTGGCGACCCGTCACCCACCGGCGGGTCGTAGGTGAGCGGGTCGGCGTCGAGCCCATAGGCCTTCACCGCCGGGTCGTCGGCGAAGTAATCGGGCGGGCTATGGAACACCACGTCGTGCGCGGGTGGGCCGTTCGGCTCGATGCCAATGATCGCCTTGACTAAATCGGGCCGCGCATCTGCAACAGGCCAGCCATAGGCACCGGCCTGCGAGTGCACCATCAGCACGCTCGGTCCGATCCGCTCCAGCAGCGCCAGCAGCGCGTCACGGTTAATCACCTGCTGCTCGTTGAAGTCCTTGATCGCCGGCAGGTTGCCCGAGACGAGCTGCAGCGTCGCCGAGTCGTCCAGCGCGCCGTTGCCAGGCCATTGCGTGTGCAGGTGCGCCTGCGGCCAGAGGTCGTATTTCTCCTGCGCGATGTAGCGCGTTTGCGAGTTCATCCGGTCAACGAGTTCGGCCGGCCCGAACATCTCTGGCGTGTAAGGCGATCGGCCGCGCCCCACCTGATCAACCACGTAAACCGCATAGCGGTGGCGGACAAAATATTGCGCCCAGCCCTCGCGCCCGTCCGGCGTGCCCGTGTAGTTGGTGCCCGACATCGAGCCACCATGCACCATGACGATGGGATAGGGGTGGGTTTGCTGGGCTGGGATGCGGAATTCCGCATACATCTGGCCCTTCAGGTAGTCGTGCCCGTTGATGGTAACGGGCTTGCCGCCCGCATACAGATAACCGTCCCGCGCAATTGACAGCGGCGGCTCCGCCGCGGCGCCGGTGACCACCGCAAGCATTGCTGCGCACGCTCCGAGTGCTTGGCACGAAAGCTTTCGCCCGCGCATCTCATCCCTCCTGATTTGGTGCGGTCGAGGCTAAGCGAGGCGGTGGATGATGGCAAACCTCGCCAGGCTAGACTCAGCAGCAGGGTGTGGACCGGTCTTCCTGCAGTTCGACGACGTATGCGCGTGGCGGGTGATCCGATCGAGGCGCGCTGCCACCAGCACCGGCATGCGCCAACCCTGGCGAGCAACTGCTTCGCGGTGAGCCAGATATTCAGCGCGGCGCCGAGCACCACAGCCAGCGCGGCCGAGATCTGCGTGTTTGCCGACAGCCAGCTGAAGTAGAACCCGCATTGCGCGGCGTGGTGAGCATGGTGGTGCGCTGACCCGGCTACACCACGCCAGCCGCAACCAGGACGGCCAGCGCGGCAGCAAGGACTCCGAGACCGGCGCCGACATACATCACACGCGTAACCCGCGTGACGACCGAAACGCTGGCGAGCACGATGGCAATCTGCAATCCGCTGGTGGCGTATTCAAACCACTCGTAGCGATGCAGCGCATGCTCCCGGGCTGCCGATTCGGCCGCGGCGCGAGCTTGGATCTGGTTGGCACCGTTGCCGCGGTCGCTGTCCTCGGTGAGGCGCTTCGCCTCGGACGCCGCATCGGCTGAGGCCTTCTGTGTCGCCGGCGTTGGCGGCAAGGCGGCCATGACCTGGGCCATCTCGTTCAGCATCAGCGCTCTCGTCTGGCGAGCCTGGTAGAAGGCGAACTCGTTGCTGGCGCCGATGTGATGGGCCAGATAGGCGTTCTGCGAACTGCGCTCCGCCATCTCACAGACGGCCAAGGTCGCAGCCAGCACGCCGATAACCAGCGCAGCTCTGCGGGCGTGATCGTCATCAGGGTGGTGCTGCAGATGTTCGTGCTGCTCGAACGTCTCTTGTGCCATTTCGCTCATTATGTCCCCGTCCGTCCCGGCTCAGTTCGAGCGCTCGGGCATATACAAACCGCCGAGGCAACCCCTCGACACCACGACAAGTGCGGCAGCGTCCTTCACGCTGCTGGGCGCTAGTGCCGCTCTGAGCTGCTACCGGTGTTCGGTGGCGTTGCATACCAGCCCGTTGCGTCCCTCGTCGTAAGCAGGCTCAATTCCAGCACGGGCCGGAACAGGCCATATGGGGAGGCAAGTCATGGCGCTACGGGCTTTCGCGTTTGCTGCAATGCTGGTTGTGGCCCTTTTCGCCCTCCCTTCCCTGGCGCAAACGCCGCCGCTCGAACAAGCGCTCGCGGAGATGCGGGCCGATGTGCAGGCGCGTGCAGACAACAAAGGCTACCCGATCGCCGGGATGGACCCGCAGGATGCGCGGCAGGTGCTCGCCAGCATCCATAGCCTCGATCGCGATGAATGGGCCGCCGCCTGGTCCGCAAAGGCGGACAGCTACATGGCCCACGCCGGCGTCGCCACGAACAAGTCCGCCAAACGCGATGCCTACCTCGCCGCATGGCGGCTTTACATGTTCGCCGCCTGGCCGGCCCGCACCTCGCCAGGCAAGGAAGCGGCATATCACAAGGCGGCTTCTGCCTATCGGGAGTACGGCGCGCTGCTGGAGCCGACCATAGAGGTGGTGCGCATCCCGTGTGAGGGCCACGAAATCGTCGGTTATCTCCGCCTGCCAGAAGGCGTGCGCCCAGCCCCAGTGGCGATCGCGATGGGCGGGCTGGACGAGTTCAAGGAATATGAAGCAATCGGCTTCGAACCCGGTGCGCTGGCACACGCCATCGGCGTTTTCGCGATGGACATGCCTGGGACGGGCGAGTCGGCTGTCCCGATGGCGGTCGGCGCCGAGCGCGTATACTCCCGCGTGCTCGACTATTTGACGACCCGCAGGGATGTGGACGCCAATCGGATCGGCATCTACGGCGTCTCGGCGGGCGGCTACTGGTCGGCGCTGATGGCTTACGTTGAGCCGAAACGCATTCACGCCGCGGCGTCGTTTGGGGGACCTACGGACGGCTATTTCACCTCGGAATGGCAGCACAAATCCTGGGGGACGAAGGAATATCTGTTTGGGCTGAAGGAGGCCCGGATGTTCGTCTATGGCACGACGGACGAGGCGGCTTTCCTAGAGAAGATGTCGCACTTCTCGCTCAAGACGCGCGGGTTCCTGGACAAGCCTTCGGCGCCGTTGCTTCTCGGTAATGGCGCGAACTACACGCAAGTGCCGATTGGAGACTTGTATTTGCTGCTCAACCGCGGCTCGCCAAAATTTGCCTGGGTGAACCCGACGGGCGGCCATACTGGGCGCGGGCCCGGTTACTCGGAGGAGCAGGTGAACAGTGACGTGGTTTCAGCATGGTTCGCGGGGGAGATGCGGTAGCAGGCTAAACGGTGACGGTCACTGTGGCGGATCAGCTCCGATTACGGAATACCTGCTCGATTGGCCTGCCACTCGCGTTATACCGGCCTGCTGAACTGTTGACTCGGATGTGATTTGGCCCGGCTCGGGGCGGTCTGATCCGGTGGTTGCCTGACCTGGTTGGGGTGGGCGTGATGGGTGGCAAGCGGCTTGCGATACGCGATGACGTGTCTGCGGCAGAGCTTCGCAGGCTCGCCCGGCACGAGCTGGACCGTGCGGCGGCAGCGCGGATGCAGGCGGTTGCGGGTGCGCTGGAAGGCCTGACCCGGCCCTGACCCATATGTGGACGGCCCCCTCCTCGCAAGGTGTTTTGCAGTGCTTTGATCAGATCGCTTGCGTCCATATGTCCGGCCTGTTGGTGC
>CAXSFF010000528.1:0-3635 GCA_964236035.1 uncultured Acetobacteraceae bacterium | reverse complement strand
GAACCAAGACATCGTCGATATCCTCGCCGCCAACTCCCGCGTGCCGACCTCCAACTGGGGCGACCTCAACGGCCAGCTCGGCGCGCTAGACCTCGGTGAACGCCGGTTGCACGGCCTGCTCGACGAGTATGGCGACGCCGTGGTGCAGGCGGCGTTCGCGGCGTTCTCGCGCCGTGCGGAGGCGTTGATGCGGGCCGCCATCGGCGCCCTGCCGGACGGGCGTTATAGCTTCGAGGACGTGCTCGACAATGACGGCATCACCGACGCGCGGCTCACCGTGGCGCTCGACCTGACGATCGCCGGCGAGACGATGACGATGGATTTCTCCCGCTCCTCGCCGCCGACGCAGGGGCCGGTCAACATCTCCTATGCCACCACCATTGCCGCCTGCTACGTGGCGCTGAAGCACGTGTTCACCGCCGTGCCCGCCAATGCCGGCTGCCTGCGGCCGATCGGCTTCGTGGTGCCGACATCGACGCTGCTGGCCGCCGGGCCGCCGCGCCCGATGGCGGGCTACACCGAGACCATCCTGCGGTTGATCGGCGTCGTACTCGGCGCGCTGGCCCAAGCCGACCCGGCGCGCGCCACCGCCGCCCCATTCGGCACCATCAACGCGCTCTCGCTCGCCGGGCACCGCGCCGATGGCTCGCGCTGGGTCATGTTCAGCTTCTTCGGCGGCGGCTTAGGGGGTAACCCGGAGACGGACGGGCTGAGCCACGCCAACAACCCGATCTCGACGGCGACCATCCCACCGGTCGAGATCCTCGAAGCAGCCTATCCCGTGATGTTTACCCAGTGGGCGCTGCGGCCAGACTCCGGCGGCAAGGGCACGCATCGCGGCGGGCTCGGCAGCATTTACGAGATCGAGATGCTGACCGCCGCCGAAGTGTCGCTGCTGGGCGAGCGCGGCACGGTCGGCCCGTTCGGCGTGTCGGGTGGGCAGAGCGGCGCGCTCAACCGCTTCACCTGGCACGACGCACTTGGCCCGCATAGCCCGCCGCTGGTCTCCAAAGTCACCGGCGTCACCGTCCCTGCCGGGATGCGCATACGGCTTGAGACGCCAGGCGGCGGTGGCTGGGGGCCACCCGAAGCGCGCGACGCCGAAGCGGCCGATCGCGACCTCCGTATGGGCTACGTGACGGAAGGCGCGGCATGAGCCAAGTCGTTGGCGTCGATGTCGGCGGCACCTTTACCGATATGTTCCTGTTCGACGAAGTGGCCCGCACGTTCCGCACCACCAAGGTGCCGTCCAACCGGGGCGACGAGGCGGTGGGCTTCTTGCAGGGGCTGCGCTCGTTCGGCGCCGTGCGCGAACTCGGCTCGATCGTGCACGGCACCACCGTGGGCACGAATGCACTGCTAGAGCGCAAGGGTGGAAGGGTCGGGCTGATCACGACACGCGGCTTCCGCGACGTGCTTGAGATGCGCCGGCGCGACCGCCGCCAGACCTGGGGCTTATGGGGCGATTTCATCCCAGTTGTGGATCGCGACATGCGGCTGGAGATTGATGAGCGCGTGCTCGCCGACGGCAGCATCCGGAAGGAGGTCGATCCGAATGATGTCGAGGCGACCGCACGCACGCTGCTGGCTCAGGGCGCGGAGGCGCTGGCGATCGTGTTCGTCAACGCCTACGCCAATCCGGCCAACGAGCTGGCTGCGCTCGCGGCGGCGCAGCGCCTTTGGCCCAACGGCAACGTGGCCTGCTCGGCGCAGATCCTGCCGGAGATACGCGAATTCGAGCGTACCTCGACCACGGCGCTCAATGCTTATCTTCAGCCGGTGGTCGGCAGCTACCTCGGCAAGCTCGACCGCTCGCTCGCGGATGACGGCTTTGCCGGGCAGTTCCACATCGTGCAGTCGAACGGCGGCGTGATGTCAACCGCGACGGCGCGGCGCCTGCCGGTCCGAACGGCGCTCTCCGGCCCGGCCGCCGGCGTCATCGCGGCAGCCGCAATTGCCGAGGCGGCGGGCTTTTCCGACGTGATCACCGGCGATTTGGGCGGCACCTCGTTCGACGTGTCGTTGGTCGTCGGCGGCAACGTCTCCATCGCCGCTCAGGCGACCATTGAATTCGGCCTGGTGATCCGTACGCCGATGATCGAGATCACCACGATCGGCGCCGGTGGCGGCTCGATCGCCTCCGTTGACGCCGGCGGTCTGCTGCAGGTGGGGCCGCAGAGCGCGGGGTCGCGGCCGGGGCCAGTCTGCTACGGCCAAGGCGGCACACGGCCGACGCTGACCGATGCGAACGTCGTGCTCGGGCGCATCAATGCCGAGCGGCCGATCGGTGGCGCGCTCGCCCGGCTCGATCGCGCAGCAGCGCGCGAGGCAATCATGGCAGCCGTCGGCGACAAGCTCGGCCTCGGCCCGGAGCAGGCGGCCGAGGCAATCGTGCGCGTCGCCAATGCGCGCATGGCCGGCGCCATCCGCCTCGTCTCGATCGAGCGCGGGCACGACCCGCAGCGTTTCGTCGCCGTGCCGTTCGGTGGCGGCGGCGCGCTGCATGCCGGCGCGCTGATCGCCGATGTCGGCATGAAGGCGGCGCTGGTGCCGCGCTTTCCCGGAGTCACCTCGGCCTTGGGGTGCATCATCGCCGATATCCGCCACGATCAGGTGCAGACGGTGAACCTGTCGCTCGACGGTATCGACGCGGCGGCGCTCAACCGGAGGCTGGCTGCCGAAGCCGCCGGCGCGCGTGCCGTGGTCGAGGCGGCCGGGCTGTCGATCGAACGGATCGACATCGTGGTCGAGGCCGACATGCACTACGCCGGGCAGACACATACCGTCGTGGTCCCGCTGCCCGGGACGGACGCCGGCGGCACCGGCGGGATCACCGAGGCGCTGATCCGTGCCGCATTCGAGCGCGCGTACCACGCCCAGTTCGCCCGCGTGCTGCCAGGCGTTGGCGTGCGTCTGGTTAATCTGCGCGTCGCCGCCATCGGCCGCCGGCCGAAGTTCGATCTCGTCGCGCTCGCGCCAGGGCCGGACGCGTCCATCGTGGCCGCCGATCGCGGCACAAGGCCCGTATGGTTCGACGGCTGGCATACCGCGACCATACATGACCGTCTGATGCTGCCGGTCGGCGCCGAGTTCGCCGGGCCGGCCATCCTCGAACAGCCGGACGCCACGACCGTGATCGACCCCGGCCTGGTCGCCCGGGTGGACCATCTGGGCAACGTGATTGTGACCCGCCAATGAGCCTCGCCGACACCGCCCTTCTGGTCTGCGACCTACAAAACGATTTCGTCCATCCGGACGGCGCCTACGGAAGGGCGGGCCTCGGCACGCCAGGGATCACCGTCATGCCCGACCGGCTGAAACCGCTGGCCGACCGTCTCCGCAGCGACGGTGGCTGGATCGTGCAGACGCAGTTCACCCTCGTGCCCGGCCGTGGTGGTGAGCCGCTGATCTCGCCGCACCTGCTGACGCTGCGTCCGTTTCTGCGCAAGGGTGATTTCTGTCCGGGCGCGTGGGGACATCAAATGGTGGACGCGCTGCAGCCCGCTGATCTCTCGGTGGAAAAGGTCGCCTACTCGGCATTCTACATGAGCCGCCTGGAGTGGGTGTTGCGACGCTGCGGCATCACCCGCCTGCTCGCGTGCGGCATCGTCACCAATGGCGGGGTCGCCTCGACC
>CAXSFF010000527.1:0-3642 GCA_964236035.1 uncultured Acetobacteraceae bacterium | reverse complement strand
CGATGAAGGCGACTCCGTGGCAGGTATTCCGCCGGGTGCGCATCCCGATGGCGGTCCCGCACTTCATGGTCGGCTGCAAGATCGCCGTCACCTTCGCCGTCATCGGCGCCGTAATCGCCGAGTTCGTCGGCTCCGAGGCCGGACTCGGCTACCTGATCCTCACCGCCTCCTCGCAGTCGCAGACCTCGCTCGCCTTCGCCGCGCTGGCGGTGCTGACGCTCTTGTCCATGCTGCTGTATTACCTGGTCGAGCAGGCCGAGCGCCTGGTTGCCTCTCGCCTAGGCTGACCCATCCCGTCGAGGATCGTCTCACATGCCGTCGTTGAGCCTGATGTTCGCCAGCCGCGCCGACCGGCCCGGCCCGTTCACCCTGACCCAGGACTTGGTGACCGAGGCGCTGGCCCGTGCCGGCGTGTCGGACATCGAGTGCACGGTTCCCGGCGCTGTGCCCACGTCCGAGCAACTCGGCCGCGTCGAAGGCCTGGTCACCTCGAACGACATCCTGCTCGACCCGGCGTTCCCGCTGCACGACCTCGCCGCCGTGGCGCCGCGGCTGCGCTGGGTCCAGGTCACCAGCGCCGGGGTCGAGCCGCTGCTGCCGCTCGACTGGCTGTATCCGGAGCTGGTGCTGACCAACAACAGCGGCGTCCATGCCGCCAAGACGCGCGAGGCCGGCATGATGGCGCTGCTGATGCTGAACGCCCGCATGCCGGCGCTGGCGACCCAGCAGCGCCACGGGCAATGGCGGCAGATCTTCACCCCCTCGATCGCCGGGCGCAGCGTGCTGGTGATCGGCCTGGGCGCGATCGGCGGCGCCGTGGCGGCGGGGGCCAGGACGCTGGGCATGAAGGTGGTGGGCGCGCGGCGGCAGGCGGGCCATTCGCCCCACGCCGACCGGGTGATCGGCATGGACGCGCTCGACGATGCGTTGCCGGAGGCGGACTTCGTGGTGCTGGCCACGCCGCTGACGCCGGACACCCGGCTGTTGCTGGACCGCCGCCGTATCCGCCTGATGAAGCCCGGCGCTGGACTGCTCAACATCGGCCGCGGCCCGTGCCTGGACTATGCGGCGCTGGAGGATGCGCTCGGCACGGGGGCGTTGTCCGGTGCCATCCTCGACGTGTTCGACAGGGAGCCGTTGCCGCCGCACGCGATGACCTGGTCCACGCCCAACTTGGTCGTCACCCCGCACGTCATCGTCGACGACGTCGACCAGTACGTGCCGCTCTCGCTGGATTTCGCCTTCGCCAACGCCATGCGCCTGCAACGCGGCGAAACACTGGCGAACATCGTCGACCCCGCGCGAGGCTACTGACCCCTATCTGCTCCTCCTCCCCTTGCGGGAGGAGGCTGGGAGGAGGGGTGGCTACAACGCGATACTCGTCGCACGGCACCCCTCTCCCAACCCCTCCCGCAAGGGGAGGGGAGAAGAGTCGATTGTTATCCGTCCCTGAACGCCACCACGTCGATCTCCACCAACGCCCCTCGCGCCAGCCCCGTCACCCCGACGCAGGTCCGCGCCGGCAGCCGGCCGGCGGGGAACAGGCTGCGCCAAAGCGTGTTCATCTCGGCGTAGTCGCGCTCGAACTCGGTCAAATAAATCCGCGCCTGCACCACGTCGGCCAGCGTCATGCCGCAGCCCTCCAGCACGAGAGCCAGGTTGCCGACCACGCGCAGGGTTTGCGCGGCGACGCCGTCGGGCAACGGGCGGGCGTCGTCGTCGGGCCAGGTCGGCATCTGTCCTGTCACCAGCAGCCACGGCCCGACGCGGACGGCGTGGCTGAACGGCGCAACGGGGTTGGGCGCCTCCGCGACCATCATGAATTGCGGCAACATCAGGGGGTCTCCTCGGTGGCGGGCGCAGGGTCGCGGTGGCCGTTGGCGCTGGCGAACTTGCGCCATCCGATCACGCCGACATCGGTCTTTGACAGCCGTTCGCGGCCGGGCACGATGCTTTCGACCACCTTCTTGTCCTCGCCCGAGAAAATCCAGTCATGCGCCCAGCCGCGCCATGCCGCGTAGTGCACGCGGTCGTACCATTCGCGGGCGCGGCCCCGGCGGCGGAAGCAGTTGATGTTGAACAGCCGGGTGCGGCCGGCGTCGATCGGCACCGCCCACTGGATCAGGAAGTACAGCCCGCTCGGACGCGCGACGATGACCAGGCCGGGCAGGCGGGTGGCCGTTGGGGTCAGCACGCCGTGCTCCCGCGCCGCGACCGACTGCTCCCAGTTGGCGCGGGCGCCGCGCCCCGTCGGCTTCATGAAGCGGTGCCAGGACGAGCGCGGGAAGCGGCCCAGCTCCGGGAACTCCGCCTGCGTGATGCCGCCGGCGCCGCGCACGCCGATGCTGCGGCCGTTGCCGTGGTCTACCACCGACAGCGTCATGGCGAACGGCGGCAATGGCTGCAGCATCAGCTCGGGCGAGTTGCCGTGCACGTAGGGGCCGTGGTGGTCGTTGGTCCAGTTGTCGGCGAGCAGGCGCCAGTTGCAGTCGTAGTCGGTGGCGGCGGAGATGGTGAAGAAATCGTCGTCCGCCACGAGCTTGGGCACGTCCTCTGCGAATGGCGGCGGCGTGGCCTCGCCAACGAACAGCCAGATCAGCTCGTTTCGTTCGACGACGGGGTAGGGGCGCACGCAGACGGCGCCAGGCACCTTGGAATCGGGGCCTTCCATGATCGCCGCCACGCATTCGCCAGCGCCGTCGAAGGTCCAGCCATGGTAGGGGCAGCTGATGGTGCCGCTGCCGGCGAACTGGCATTGCCCCACCGACAGCTTGGCGCCGCGGTGCGGGCAGCGGTCGGCCAGCGCGTGCACGGTGCGGTTGCCGGGGCCGCCGTCGCGGAACAGCACGATGTCGTCGCCGAGGATGCGCACGGCGCGCGGCTTGCAGCCTAGCTTGTTCGCGTGCAGGACGGGATACCAGTAGTTGCGGAAACCGGCTTCCGGCAGGTCGAACCTGGCGTACTGGTCGGGCGCCGTGGCCCGCGGCGGCGCGAGATCGTTCATGGGTGTCGGCTCCCCTATTGCCCGTGAATGATCCGTGCAAGATCGAGGCCTGTCTTGTGACGGAAGCCGGATCTGGCCGGGTCGAGGCCTTGGCGACTGTTGCGGGATGGAACTTTGCGGTTGCCTGATCCTTACCCATCAACAATGAAATCGTTAGGTGCAGAAGATGACCACGGATTCCAAGTGGGCGCTGATCGGCAGCATGGCGGCTTCCCTGGCGGTAGGCGCCTGCTCAGGTGCGGCGGAGCGGCCGCTTCAAAGCAACTTTCAGAATGGCGGCGGGAGTTCTCAGGGCAGTATGGCCTATCCAACGCCCGCGCCGCAGGGCAACCTCTCGACTACGCCAGTACGGTAGTCGGCAGCACGGGCTACTCAACGATGCTGCGACATAGAGACGTGATAGCCAGGTAGTTCTTGGAAACCGACCTTTCCGCCGTCATCGCAAGGAGCGTTTGCGACGCCACAACCATGCGGCACGCCATGCAACCGGCGCATGTCGAAGCGTTCGTCCTTGTGGTAAGCGGCATTGCCCTCAATACGCTGACAAAGGCTCGACCCATGTCAAACCAAACCATCGTCGCCGTCTACGACACCCCCGCCCATGCCGAACTGGCGGTGAATGACCTGCTGGAAGCCAA